>NZ_JBFAXI010000001.1:163658-248464 GCF_040680735.1 Streptomyces sp. NPDC051987
GCACGTCGGCGGTGTCGGCACATCGGCCGCGACGGCGCGTGGCCTCATCGGCACGTCGGCGCATCGGCCGCATCGGCACGTCGGCGGTGTCGGCACGTCGGCGGTGTCGGCACATCGGCCGCGACGGCGCGTGGCCTCATCGGCACGTCGGCGCATCGGCCGCATCGGCACGTCGGCGGTGTCGGCACATCGGCGGTGTCGGCACATCGGCCGCGACGGCGCGTAGGCCTCAGCGGCGCGTCGGCCGCGTCGGCGCATCGGCCGCGACGGCGCGTCGGCGGCCGCGGAGCTCTGGCCGAGCGCTCGTCGGCCATCGGCCGGCCCCGCGCGCCGAGCGCGGCCAGGTCTGCCGGATCCGCTTCGCTCCGGACACTGGAGTCCGTACCAACCAGTCAGTAGCGTGCGGCCCATGACGACCGCCATCCTGGAGCCGCTCGCCGGCCGCCGCTGCCTGTTGCCTCTCGACGCCCTGCACGCGACCCACTTCTTCAGTCCCGAGCTGGCCGAGGAACTGGCCGCGCTCGGCGTCACCCACCCGCGGGCCGTCAACTTCGCGGTGCGGGCGGCCGCGTTGGGGCCGGTCGGGGCCGGAACCGTGGCGGCGACGTTCTACAACTACAAGTACGAGCTGGTGGCCCGGCACGTGCCGGCCGTCTGGGAGATCGCGTCCCCGAAGGACGTCCTCGCCGCACGCGCGCGTGCCGTCGACGCGTCGATGCGCAGGCTCCTCGGCACGGACGTGGTGGAGTCCGACGCGATGGCCGAGGCCGCGCGGCTCGCGCTGCGCGCCACCGAGGCCTGCGCGCGCCCCGGACGCCCGCTGTACGCCGCCCACGCGGACCTGCCCGTGCCTCAGGAGCCGCACCTCGCGTACTGGCACGCGAGCACGCTGCTGCGCGAGCACCGCGGCGACGGGCACCTCTCGGCGCTGCTGGCGGCCGGGCTGGACGGGCTGGAGGCGGTGGTGACGCACACCGCGACCGGCAAGGGCATGACCCCGAGGTGGGTGTTCGCCACGCGCGGCTGGAGCCAGAACGACTGGGACGCGGCGGTGGCCCGGCTGCGCGAGCGCGGCCTGCTCGACGCGGGAGGCGAGCTGACCGAGGCGGGGGCGGCCCTGCGCGCGGACATCGAGGCCGAGACGGACCGCCTGGACCGGGCACCCTATGAGCACCTGGGACCCGACGGCGTGACCCGCCTGACGGAGCTGGCCCGCACCTTCGCGAGGACCGCGGTGTCGGCCGGGGCGTTCCCCGCGGACCTCCGCGGCAAGGGGTGACATGACCGAGCGCGCCGCGGCGGCGGGACCGGCGGACCGCGGAGAGCCGGGACCGCAAGCCGACAGCGCGCTCGCCTCACATGGGGACCGGCGGATTTCTGAGGGCGGCGGAGCACGGCGGGCCGCGGAGCGCCAGGAACCGGGCAGCGCGGCAGGCCGTGGGCGGTGGCCGAGGGCGGGGATGGGTTCGGGGGCTGGGGCGGGTGTGCGAGAGGTGTTCGGGTGTGCGGGGGAATCGGGGAGAGTCCGTGTCGCGGAAGGGCGCCCTGAGGCCCGGTTGTCGGTGTCACCTGCCACAATTGCGGCGCAACCTCAGTGGAGAAGGCGGTACGGGACGTGACGACACCCGGGTCCCTGGTTCCAGGGTCCATCGAAGGCAGGATCGCCGAGGAGCTCGGCGTACGGGAGCGGCAGGTCAAGGCTGCCGTGGAGCTGCTCGACGGCGGTTCGACGGTGCCCTTCATCGCCCGCTACCGCAAGGAAGCGACCGAGATGCTCGACGACGCGCAGCTGCGCACGATCGAGGAGCGGCTGCGCTATCTGCGGGAGCTGGAGGAGCGGCGGTCGGCGATCCTGGAGTCGGTGCGGGAGCAGGGCAAGCTCACCCCCGAGCTGGAGGCGCAGATCCGTGGCGCCGAGACCAAGGCCCGGCTCGAGGACATCTACCTGCCGTACAAGCCGAAGCGGCGGACCAAGGCGCAGATCGCGCGCGAGGCCGGTCTCGAACCGCTGGCCGAGGGGCTGCTCGGCGACCCGGGAGTGGAACCGCTGGCGGCGGCCGCCGCCTTCGTCGACGCCGGCAAGGGCGTCGCCGACCCGCAGGCCGCTCTGGACGGCGCCCGCGCGATCCTCACCGAGCGGTTCTCGGAGGACGCCGACCTCATCGGCGAGCTGCGTGAGCGCATGTGGGTGCGCGGCCGGCTCGCCGCGAAGGTGAAGGACGGCAAGGAGGAGGCGGGCGCGAAGTTCGCCGACTACTTCGACTTCGCCGAGCCGTTCACCGACCTGCCCTCGCACCGCATCCTGGCGATGCTGCGCGGTGAGAAGGAGGAGGTCCTCGACCTCGTCCTGGAGCCGGAGGAGCCGACAGAGGGCCCGTCCTCCTTCGAGGGGATCATCGCCCACAGGTTCGGGATCGCCGACCGCGGCCGGCCGGCCGACAAGTGGCTGTCGGACACGGTCCGCTGGGCCTGGCGCACCCGCATCCTCGTCCACCTCGGCATCGACCTGCGGCTGCGGCTGCGTACGGCCGCCGAGGACGAGGCGGTCGACGTCTTCGCGGCGAACCTGCGCGACCTGCTGCTCGCCGCCCCGGCCGGGACCCGCGCGACGCTGGGTCTGGACCCTGGATTCCGGACCGGCGTGAAGGTCGCCGTCGTGGACGCCACCGGCAAGGTGGTCGCCACCGACGTCATCTACCCGCACGTCCCGGCCAACAAGTGGGACGAGGCGATCGCCAAGCTGGCCCGGCTCGCCAAGGAGCACGCGGTCGAGCTGGTCGCGATCGGCAATGGCACGGCGTCCCGCGAGACCGACAAGCTCGCCGGTGAGCTCATCACCAGGCACCCGGAGCTGAAGCTCACCAAGGTGATGGTGTCCGAGGCCGGCGCGTCCGTGTACTCGGCCTCCGCGTTCGCCTCCCAGGAGCTGCCCGACATGGACGTGTCGCTGCGCGGCGCCGTCTCCATCGCCCGTCGGCTCCAGGACCCCCTCGCGGAGCTGGTGAAGATCGACCCCAAGTCGATCGGCGTCGGCCAGTACCAGCACGACCTGTCCGAGGTGAAGCTGTCGCGCTCGCTGGACGCGGTGGTCGAGGACTGTGTGAACGGCGTGGGGGTGGACGTCAACACGGCGTCGGCCCCGCTCCTCGCCCGCGTCTCCGGCATCACCTCCGGGCTCGCCGAGAACATCGTCGCCCACCGCGACACCAACGGCCCGTTCACCTCCCGGAGCCAGCTGAAGAACGTGGCCCGGCTCGGCCCGAAGGCGTACGAGCAGTGCGCGGGCTTCCTGCGCATCCGCGGCGGTGACGACCCGCTGGACGCGTCGAGCGTCCACCCGGAGGCGTACCCCGTCGTACGGCGCATGGTGAAGACGTCGGGCCAGGAGGTGGCCGCGCTCATCGGCAACACGGCGGCGCTGCGCTCGCTGCGGCCGACGGACTTCGTGGACGAGACGTTCGGTCTGCCGACCGTCACGGACATCCTCAAGGAGCTGGAGAAGCCGGGTCGCGACCCGCGTCCCGCCTTCAAGACGGCCACGTTCAAGGAGGGCGTCGAGAAGATCTCCGACCTGTCCTCCGGGATGGTCCTGGAGGGGGTCGTGACGAACGTGGCGGCGTTCGGCGCGTTCGTCGACGTCGGTGTGCACCAGGACGGCCTGGTCCATGTCTCCGCGATGTCCAAGACGTTCGTCAAGGACCCGCGGGACGTGGTGAAGCCCGGTGACATCGTCAAGGTGAAGGTCCTCGACGTGGACATCCCGCGCAAGCGGATCTCGCTGACGCTGCGGCTGGACGACGAAGCGGCGCCGGCCTCCGGCGGTGAGCGCCGACAGCAGCAGCGGGGTGGCGGCGGGCGTCCGCCGCAGCAGCGACAGCAGCAGCGGCAGGGAGGCGGCGCCCGGCAGGCCTCGGCACCGGCTCCCGCGAACAGTGCGATGGCCGATGCGCTGCGCCGCGCCGGGCTGGTGGGCGGCAAGGACGGGAAGCGCTGAGGACGCCTGCTGGGGGTGGCGGGGTACTACCGGCCCATTGAGGCCGATCGCGCAGTCCCCCGCCCCCGGCAGGCACCTCTCGCCTTCCGGTGTGCCCACTGCACGGAATTCGCCGGCCGGAAATCCGCGTCGACGTCGCGACGGGGCAGCGGCCCCGGGGCGGCGACCTGACGGGTCATGTCTCCGTCGGGGGCCGGGGGGTGCCGTTCATGCGGGCGCGGTTTTCCGCGAGAACCTGCTGGACGTGGCGTTCGACCTCCGCGGGGTCGACGCCGAGGGCCCGGCCCATGTGGACGGACCACACCTCCGAGCGCACGTTGGTCTCGAAGTCCAGGTCGGCGCGGACGTTCTCGCGGGCGGCCTGGCGGTTCTGGCTCACCATCACGAAGGTGGACAGGAAGATCGCTTCCAGGCTGACGATCATGGTGAGCAGGCCGAAGGGGAACGGGTCCCAGATCGCTCCGTCGCCGAACACGCCCTCGTTGCAGACGATCCACACCGCGAACCACAGGGCGTGCAGATAGACGAAGGTCATGGTGCCCGCGAAGGCGGTGATCGCGTCCGCGATACGGTCCTGGGTGCCGCGCAGCTGGGCGAGGACGTCCTGTTCGTTCGCGATCCGAAGGACCGTCCGCTTCGGCGATGTGCTCATGACCACTCTCCTGGCAGGTGTCCAGCGACGGTCGCAGCGTACGGCGGAGGGTACGCGCCGCCTCTACAGGGGCGCCTCCGTCACCTTGCCCCCCGCCACCTCCAGGCGGCGGGTCACGCGGACCGCGTCCAGCAGGCGGCGGTCGTGGGTGACCAGGAGCAGGGTGCCCTCGTAGGAGTCGAGGGCCGACTCCAACTGCTCGATCGCCGGCAGGTCGAGGTGGTTCGTCGGCTCGTCGAGGACGAGGAGGTTGACGCCACGGCCCTGGAGCAGGGCCAGCGCGGCGCGGGTGCGCTCGCCCGGGGAGAGGGTGGCCGCCGAGCGGAGCACGTGGTCCTGTTTGAGGCCGAACTTGGCCAGGAGGGTGCGGACTTCGACCGGTTCGGTGTCCGGGACGGCCGCACAGAAGGCGTCCAGCAGGGATTCCGTGCCATGGAACAGCTTGCGGGCCTGGTCGACCTCGCCGGTCACGACGCCGGAGCCCACGGCGGCGTGACCCGAGTCCAGGGGCAGCCGGCCGAGCAGCGCGGCGAGCAGCGTGGACTTGCCGGAGCCGTTGGCGCCGGTCACCGCGACGCGGTCGGCCCAGTCGATCTGGAGGGAGACCGGGCCGAAGGCGAAGTCGCCGAGCCGCAGTTCCGCGTCCCGCAGGGTGGCGACGACGGCGCCGGAGCGCGGCGCGGCCGCGATCTCCATGCGCAGTTCCCACTCCTTGCGCGGCTCCTCCACGACCTCCAGGCGTTCGATCATGCGCTGGGTCTGGCGGGCCTTCGCGGCCTGCTTCTCGCTGGCCTCGCTGCGGAACTTGCGGCCGATCTTGTCGTTGTCGTTGGACGCCTTGCGGCGGGCGTTCTTGACGCCCTTGTCCATCCAGGAGCGCTGCATCTGGGCCCGGTCCTGGAGGGCGGCCTTCTTGTCGGCGTACTCCTCGTAGTCCTCGCGGGCGTGCCGGCGGGCCACGTCGCGTTCCTCCAGGTAGGCCTCGTAGCCGCCGCCGTAGAGGTTGATCCGGTGCTGGGCGAGGTCGAGTTCGAGGACCTTGGTGACCGTGCGGGTGAGGAACTCGCGGTCGTGGCTGACCACGACCGTGCCGGCGCGCAGGCCGGTGACGAAGCGTTCGAGGCGCTCCAGGCCGTCCAGGTCGAGGTCGTTGGTGGGCTCGTCGAGGAGGAAGACGTCGTAGCGCGAGAGCAGCAGCGAGGCGAGGCCGGCGCGGGCGGCCTGGCCGCCGGAGAGGGAGGTCATCGGCTGGTCGAGGTCGACGGCGAGGCCGAGGGAGTCGGAGACCTCCTCGGCCCGCTCCTCCAGATCGGCGCCACCGAGGTCGAGCCAGCGCTCCAGGGCGATGGCGTAGGCGTCGTCGGCGCCCGGTGCCCCGTCGACCAGGGCCTGGGTCGCCTCGTCCATCACGCGCTGCGCCTCGGCGACCCCGGTGCGCCGGGCGAGGAAGGCACGGACGGTCTCGCCGGGTCGCCGCTCGGGCTCCTGGGGCAGGTGGCCGACGGTCGCGGTCGGCGGGGAGAGCCGCAGTTCGCCCTGTTCGGGCGCGGTGAGCCCGGCGAGCAGCCGCAGCAGGGTGGACTTGCCCGCGCCGTTGGCACCGACCAGCCCGATCACGTCACCGGGCGCGACGACGAGGTCGAGCCCGGAGAAGAGCGAGCGGTCGCCGTGCCCGGCGGCGAGGTTCTTGGCGACGAGGGTGGCAGTCATCAGAACGCCGATCCTAGTGGCCCGACAGGCACCGTTCGCCCCGTCGCGACGCCCGGCACGCTCCCCCAGAGGGGGCACCCCCACTCGCCGCACCGGACGCCGCTCCTGGACGGGCAGACGTCGCCTGCCGGGGCACCGGGGTCCGCGGGACGGGGCGGTCAGCCTGCGGTGGCCTGCACCAGGACGCTGCCGGAGGTGCGGGCCACGACGAAGGACGCGCCCTCGGCCGGCCAGCCGTCCAGGGGGATGCGGTGGCGGCCGGGTTCCAGGACGCCGTCGAAGAGTTCCCGGGCACCGGGGGCGGGAGAGCCGGTCCAGGCGGTACGCCGTGAGCCGCACCCGGCAGGACGAGGTGACCTCGATGCAGGCGGTGCCGTCGGCGGCGACCAGGCGGGCCAGCCGGCGCTGTGGCAGCGGGCTGCGGTCGAGGGCGTGTTCGATCGGGGCGACGAGGAGCGGGACGATCGGGGCGAGCCGGTCGACGTGGGCCACCGGCACGCCCGCCCGCTCGACGGCCTGGCGTACGGCGGCCCGCTCGGCCGCGCCGACCGCGGGGCCGATGGCCACGGCGGCGTAGCCGCGGAGTTGCTCGGCGGGGACGCCCTCGGCGTCGCGGGTGATGTCGGCCCCGATGCCGACGGCGCGCAGGGCGGCGGCCAGCTCGGCGAGGAGGGCGACGCGGGCTCCGATCAGCAGCACCCGGCGGCCGGGCGGCGGACCGGAGCCTTCGAGGAGGGCGCCGAGGGCCTCGCGGTACTCCGCGCCGCTGAAGCGGAACGGGCCCATGCCGTGGTGGCCGTTGCGCTCCAGGTCGGCGTGTTCGCCGGTCTGCCAGGCGAAGTCCCGCCAGATGTAGTCGACGCCGTCATGCTCGATGACCGCGGTGACCGCGCCGCAGGCCAGGTCCTCGCACTCGGGGCAGCCGTAGATGACGTACCGGTCGTCGGGCAGCGGTGCCCCGGCCTCCAGCAGAAAGCCCTGGACCTGCGCGGTGAAGATCGCGGGCGGGACGTCGGAGGCGAGCGGGGAGACGGCGTCCAGGTCGGAGAGCTGGAACAGCAGCGGGTGACCGTCGACGACGAAGTCCACGAAGTCCCGGTGGAGCTGGTAGCCGCCGTCGGCGCGGACACCGCCGGCTCGCGTCGCCGGGGCCAGGCCGAAGGTCGCGTATGCGGCAGACATGCTGTGAGTGTCCCCAGAGCGGGCCGCTCTGAGCGCAGCATGACATATTCCGCTACCGTCACGGGGTGCCGTCTGAGCTGAGTGACGAAGTGATCGTGGTCGGCGGCGGGGTCGTCGGCCTGACCACCGCGGTGGTGCTGGCCGAGAGCGGGCGCCGGGTGCGGGTGTGGGCCCGGGAGACCGGCGGGCGTACGACCTCGGCGGTCGCCGGCGCGCTGTGGTGGCCCTACCGGATCGAGCCGGAGGACCTGGTCGGGGAGTGGGCGCTCGCCTCTCTTGTCGTGTACGCGGAGTTGGCGGCGCGGCCGGAGGAGACGGGCGTACGCATGGTCGAGGGCGTACACGGCGGACTGCGGCTGGACGAGCTGGGTGCGTGGGCGGCCGAGGTGCCGGGGCTGGCCGAGACCGGTGACGGTGTGTCGGCCCGGCTGCCGTTGATCGACATGCCGGTCCATCTGGCGTGGCTGCGGCGGCGGCTGGAGCGGGCGGGCGGGACGGTCGAGGAGCGGGCGGTGGGCGGACTGGACGAGGTGCCCGCCCCGGTCGTGGTCAACTGCACCGGGCTCGGCGCGCGTTCGCTGGTCCCGGACCCGGCCGTGCGGCCGGTGCGCGGGCAGCTGGTCGTGGTGGAGAACCCGGGGATCACCACCTGGTACACCTCGGTCGACGACGTGGAGGGGGGCGCCTCCGCCTACTTCTTCCCGCAGCCCGGCGGGTTGCTGCTGGGGGGCACGGCCGAGGAGGACGCCTGGTCGCTGGAGCCGGATCCCCAGGCCGCGGCCGGGATCGTGGCGCGCTGTGCGGCCGTCCGGCCGGAGATCGCCGGGGCGCGGGTGCTGGCGCACCGGGTGGGGCTGCGGCCGTACCGGACGGCGGTCCGGCTGGAGCACGAACTCCGGCCGGACGGGCGGACGCTGATCCACAACTACGGCCACGGCGGGGCCGGAGTGACGGTCGCCTGGGGATGTGCCCGGGAGGCGGCCGGGCTGGTGGACGCCGGCCCGGCCGCCTGAGCGGTCAGCTCGCGGGGACGCGCTGGACGGTGCGCGGGCCGCGGACGCCGTGCTTGGCCCCCGTCCCGGGGGCGGTCCACGGGGCCGAGGCCGCGCGGGTGAACGCGGCCGCACCGCCGACCAGCGGAACCCTGGCCGTCGTCCGGGACAGGTCCACGGTGAGCGTGGGGGTGGTGGAGGGCGGATCGATGAGGTCCTTGTCCGTGCCCGCGACGATCAGCGCCAAACGGTGGCCCTTGGGTACGACATGGTCGGTGGCCGCCAGGGTCAGCGTGATCGTGTAGGCCCTGCCGGGGGTGAGCGGGACGCCCTTGCCGGGGTCGGCGTAGGTGCCCAGGTCGGCCCAGCCGCGGCTGAAGACGGTGAAGTCGACGGCCTTGGTCTTCGCCGCGGTCTTCCGGAAGCAGGCGCTGTCGCCGGCCGTGCTCTCGCCCCAGCAGGTGCGGTCGGTGAGGGTGGTGATGCCCTCGGCGGCGTCGGCGTAGTCCCGCACGGTGTCGGGGCCGAGGTCGACCAGGACGGCGGTCAGGTGGGCCGTCGCGGTGGTCGGGGTGGCGGTGACGGTCACCTTCGACGAGCCGGACAGGCGCAGGTCCCGGGTGAGCGGCGCGGTGAGGAAGCCGGCCTTGTCCGGGGTGGGGGTGGCGAGCTGGGCGGCCCAGTCGGTCTCGCTCCGCTGCGGGTCGTCCGTGAAGGTCTCGGTGCCGGATCCCTTGCGCAGGCCGAGGGTGCCGACGCCGGGCCGGGTGCCGGTGGCGGGGCGCAGGGTGGTGCTCCGCGTGCCGCGCGGCGGCCAGACCGCGGAGGTCACCCACTGGTCGGGGTGGCGTTCGATGTCGGCCATCGGCTGACGGTCGATGCCGTTGTCGTAGCCGAGGAGTTCGTGGTCGAACCAGCGGTGCAGGGTGTCGACCCAGGCACCGCGCCGGTAGTCGAAGGGGTCGACGTGCCCGGTCTGGGAGAGCCAGATCTTGCGCCGGACGCCGTTCTTCGCCAGGGCGTCCCACCACTGGCCGAAGTGCTTGGTGCGGACGTTGAGGTCCTGCATGCCGTGCACGAGGAAGACGCTGGCCTTCACCTTGGCGGCGTCCTTGACGTAGTCGCGCTCGGTCCACAGGCCGGTCCAGTCGCCGGTGCGCGGGGCGCCGTCGACCAGCTTCTGCTGGACGGCACCGCACTTCGCGTGGGCCGCGTCGCTCTCCACCGCGTCGGCCAGCCAGTCCGGGCCCGAGTCGTAGAGCGGGGCGCCCTGGGCGAAGTAGTAGTCGTACCAGGAGGAGATGGCACTGATCGGGACGATCGTCCTCAGGCCCCGCACGCCGGTCGCGGCCACGCCGTTGGCGATGGTGCCGTCCCAGCTCTTGCCGATCATGCCGGTCCTGCCGTTGGTCCAGTCCGCCGTGACGGTGGTGGTGCCGGTGCGGCTGCGGTAGGCCTTGGCGCGGCCGTTCAGCCAGTCGACGACGGCCTTCGCGGACTGGATGTCGGAGCGGCCGCCGACGTCCACGCAGCCGTCGGACCGGTTGGTTCCGGCCAGGTCGACGCCGACGAAGGCGTAGCCGCGGGGCACGAAGTAGTTGTCGTAGAAGAGCGGCATCTGGACGACGTCGCCGTGCGCGTCGTACGTCTTCACCTGGCTCTCGTTGCCGCGTCCGCAGCAGGAGTAGTAGGGGCTGGCGTCCATGATGACCGGCACCTTGCGGCCCTGCGCGGCGGGTTCGGCGGGCCGGACGATGTCGGCGGCGACCCGGTCGGTCTTCCCGTCGCCGTCGGAGTCGAGGCCGGTGTCCACCCAGACGGCCTCGCGGATGGCTTTCGCGTACGAGTAGACGGGGCGACTCTCGCGGGGAGCACCGGCGGCCTGGGCCGCGCCCGGGGTGAGGAAGGCGGCGAGCAGGGCTGCGACGGCCGCCACGGCGAGCGGTCTCCAGATCGTGAAGCGCGTGCGTTTCGGCATGGGGCGGACGCTACCCAAGTCAACTCCCGTGCAGAAGGGGGCATCTGGGGGACCGTCAGGGAGGATTGCGGCCGAATGGCGATCGTGTGACAGCAGGTGCCGTGGACAGGCCAGGGGCCACAGGGACTGAATAGGCTCCGAACAGTTTCACGCTCCATCGACTTGGCGCCGCCCGCCGTGGTGCGGCGGGTGCGCCTCGGCCCCCTACCGACCTGGAGTTCTCGTGCACCGCAGAATCCTCGCGCCGGCCGCCCTCGCGGCGGCTTCCCTGCTGCTGGCGATCCCGGCATCGGCCGCGAGCTACAGCCCCGGCGCACCGGGCATCGGCGACCCCTACTACCCGTACTACGGCAACGGCGGCTACGACGTCTCCCACTACGACCTGCGCCTGCAGTACCAGCCCGCCACCGACGAACTGGCCGGTACGGCGACGATCCTGGCGCGCACCACGCAGGACCTGTCCAGCTTCGACCTGGACTTCCTGCTGGACGTGAGCGAGGTGCGGGTCAACGGGGTGAAGGCGGACTTCGCCACCTCCGGTCAGCACGAGCTGGTCGTCACCCCCAAGGCACCGCTGGCGAAGGGCACGCAGGTCACCGTCGTCGTCCGCTACAGCGGGGTGCCGTCGACGAAGAGCGCGTACGGCTTCACCACGTGGCACCGCACACCGGACGGGGCGGTCGCGGCGGACGAGCCCGAGTCGGCCTGGTGGTGGTACCCGAGCAACGACCACCCGCTGGACAAGGCGACCTACGACGTGTCGGTGGCCGTCCCCGACGGCACGCAGGTCATCTCCAACGGGCTGCTCCAGTCGACCAGTTCGAAGCTGGGCTGGACCCGCTACAACTGGCGGCAGAACAGGCCGCAGGCTACCTACCTGACCACGCTGGCGGTCGGGAGGTTCGACATCACGACGAGCACCTCCGAGGGCGGCGTTCCGGTCGTCAACGCCTACAGCCAGGACCTCGGCGACAACGACGGGGCGGCGCGGGCGAGCGTGGAGCGCACCGGGGAACTCGTCGACTGGCTCTCCGGCTACTTCGGGCCGTACCCCTTCAGTTCGGCCGGCGGGTACGTGCCGAACACCACCACCGGGTACGCGCTGGAGACGCAGACGCGCGTCTACTACAGCCCCAGGCAGTTCGCGAACGGCTCCAACACCTCCGTGGTCGTGCACGAACTGGCCCACCAGTGGTACGGCGACGACGTCTCCCTCAAGGGCTGGAAGGACATCTGGCTCAACGAGGGCTTCGCCCGGTACGCGCAGTGGCTGTGGTCCGAGCACGAGGGCGAGGGGACGACGCAGGAACTGGCCGACTACGTGTACGCGTCACATCCGACCGACGACGCCTTCTGGACGGTGAAGCCGGGGGATCCCGGGCCGGACGACCAGTTCGACATCGCCGTCTACGACCGGGGGGCGCTGGCGGTGCAGGCGCTGCGGAACGCGGTCGGGGACGACGCGTTCTTCGCGATTCTGAAGGGGTGGCCGAAGGAACACGCGTACGGGAACGCGTCCGTGGCCGACTTCGAGGCGTATGCGGAGAAGGTGTCGGGGAAGTCGCTGGGTGCGTTGTTCGACACGTGGCTGTTCGAGCCCACGAAGCCGGCTGTGCCTGCGGCGAAGGCCGTGGGGGCCGTTGCGCAGCCGAAGTCCTGGAAGCAGATCGAGGCCACGAACCACGTGCACTGAGCAGGTGCCGGGTGCGGTGAGTGGGGGGCTGCGGGTCCGTTGTCGCTGGTCGCGCAGTTCCTCCCCCCAGCCCCCGGCCGGGGGTACCCCCAGTGCCCCTTACGGGGCGCTATCCGGAGACGTCCTCCCCGTGGTCGTACACCGTCACCGAGATGCCGCGGGCCACCAGCCGCTCCCTGATCAGGGGCTCGACGCGGGACCATTTTCCGCCGGCCAGGCCGCAGCCTATGCGGGGCATGTGCACGGAGGCGCCGAGTTCGGTCGCCTCGTCGGCCAGCTTGGCCAGGGCCGTGGCGATCGCCTCGTAGCGGACCGGGACGCCCTTGCTGCCGGTTCTGGTGCCGCGCTGGCCGATCATGTTGGCCACCCAGAGGTAGCGCTCGACCCGGACCAGCTGGACCGCGCCCAGGGCGAAGTCGTTCTTCGCACGGTCGCGGTGCCAGGCGCGGTAGGCCTTCTCCGGCTCCGGCCAGCGGCGGGAAAGGGCCAGCACGAAGCCCTTGCCCCAGCCCCCGAGGTCGTTGCAGACATGGGCGATGACCTTGACGCCCTTGCCGGACGGTGTGGTGGCATCGCCCCGGATGTATGTGATCTCCCCCATGAGACCACCGTAGGCGATGCCACTGACAACGGCTCCGAGCTGCTACTTCCCGAGCTGCGACAGCTCCTCGTCGGCCGCCTGGGAGACCCGGCGCCGGACGCCGTGCCAGCCGGCCACCAGGAGTGCGGCGATCACCGGGACGAGCAGCAGGGTCTTGCGGCCTACGTCGGGGTCGTTGCCCATCATGCCGAGGCACACCAGCAGGAAGGCGATGGTGGCGATCTCGGTGACCGGGCTGAAGCGGAGGCGGAACGCGGGGCGCTCGACCAGCCCCGCCCTGGCGCGGCGGACGAAGACCAGGTGGCAGAGCATGATGATCACCCAGGTGCTGATGATGCCGAGGGAGGCCACGTTCAGCACGATCTCGAAGGCCTGGCTGGGCACCAGGTAGTTCAGGCCCACCCCGAGCACACAGACGGCGCAGGTCAGCAGGATGCCGCCGTAGGGGACCTGGCTGCGGTTCATGCGGGCGGTGAACTTCGGGGCCGAGCCCGCGACCGCCATGGAGCGCAGGATGCGGCCCGTGGAGTAGAGGCCGGAGTTGAGGGAGGACATCGCCGCGGTGAGGACCACCAGGTTCATCACGTCGCCGGCGCCGGAGAGGCCGATCTTGGAGAGCACGGTGACGAAGGGGCTCTCGTCGGCCGAGTACACCGAGCCGGGAAGCAGCAGGGCGAGCAGGACGACCGAGCCGACGTAGAAGAGGCCGACCCGCCACATGATCGAGTTCACCGCGCGCGGGACGACCTTCTCCGGTTCGGCGGTTTCGCCCGCCGCGACGCCGACCAGCTCCAGGGCCGCGTACGCGAAGATCACGCCCTGCATGACGAGGACGACCGGCATCAGGCCGTGCGGGAAGATCCCGCCGTGGTCGCCGATGACGCTCAGGCCCGGGGTCCGGCCGTCGACCTTGTGCCGGGTGGCGAGCAGGAAGATGCCGATCAGCATGAAACCGACGAGCGTGGCGACCTTGATGATCGCGAACCAGAACTCCATCTCGCCGAAGATCTTCACCGAGATGAGGTTCACCGCGAGGACCACGGCGAGGGCGATCAGCGCGAGCGTCCACTGCGGGATGCTCGTGAACATCGCCCAGTAGTGGGTGTAGAGAGCGATCGCGGTGATGTCGGCGATGCCGGTGGTCGACCAGTTGAGGAAGTACATCCAGCCGGCGACGTAGGCGCCCTTCTCGCCGAGGAACTCGCGCGCGTACGACACGAAGGAGCCGGAGGAGGGGCGGTAGAGGACCAGCTCGCCGAGGGCGCGGACCACGAAGAAGGCGAAGATCCCGCAGACCAGGTAGGCGAGGGCGAGGGCCGGGCCCGCGTTGTGCAGGCGCCCGCCGGCACCGAGGAAGAGGCCCGTGCCGATCGCGCCGCCGATGGCGATCATGTTGACGTGGCGGGCCTTGAGGTCCTTGCTGTAGCCGGCGTCGCCCGCGTCGGCGGGCGCCGGGGCCGCGTCGGTCCGGGTGGCGGCGGCTGGTGCCGTGTGCACGACGTCCTTGCTCACAGGTGGTTCCACTCTCTGGTGCGCCCGAGCGGATCGCGCTCGGGTGTCCGGACGGAGTCGGTCCGCGCGCTCGGTGGTGTGCACAGACCAAGGCGCCACCTTCCCCCGGGATCCAGGGCGCATGCGATGGCGCACGTCACAGAGCGGAACTTCTCACAAGGTGTCCGCGATGAGGTGATGATGAACATCGAGTGAACACCTCGCCCGGCTGCCCACGGTGTCGCAGCACCGGTGTGACAGCGATACTGCTGCGCATGACGACCGACACCGACGGCGGCTCCGGGGAGCCCGCGCTCACCATCGACGAGCTGGCCGCGCGGGCCGGCACCACGGTCCGCACGGTCCGCTTCTACGGCACCAAGGGGCTGCTTCCGCCGCCGGTGATCGGTCCGCGGCGGGTGGGTCACTACGGGCAGGAGCACCTGGCCCGGCTGGCGCTGATCGAGGAGTTGCAGCACCAGGGCATGACGCTGGCGGCGATCGAGCGCTATCTGCGGCGGCTGCCGCCCGGCCTGAGCCACCACGACCTGGCCGTCCACCGGGCCGTGGTGGCCTCCTGGTCCCCGGACACCGAGGAGACGGTGACCGCCGCGGAGCTGCGGCGACGGGCCGGACGGCCGCTGGACGAGGAGGACGTCGAGCGGCTCGTCGCCATGGATGTCGTACGGCCCGACGGTGACGGCTACCGCATCGACCCGGGGTTGTTCCGGCTCGCCGTGCAGCTCCTCGACGTGCCGCTGTCCGAGAAGGCGATCCTGGCCGCGCGCGCGGTGCTGACCGAGCACGCGCGGGCGGCCGCGCACGAGCTGTCCCTGTTGTTCCGGGCCGAGGTGGCGGAGCGGGCCGAGGCGGACGTGAGGTCCCTGTCCGCGCACATGCAGCCGCTGGTGGTGCAGGCGCTGCTGACCGCCTTCCAGCGGTCGCTCGGCGCGGAGGTGCACCGGTGGCAGGCGGGCTCCTGAGCCGCTCCGCGCACCCGGATCGGCGCCGGCTCAGCGGCCGTCGGTGAAGGTCTCCCCCTTCTCCGCCTTCTCGACCAGCAGCGCGGGCGGGGTGAACCGCTCGCCGTAGGTCTCGGCGAGTTCACGCGCGCGGGCCACGAAGCCGGGCAGACCACCCTCGTAGCCGTTGACGTACTGCAGGACGCCGCCGGTCCAGCCCGGGAAGCCGATGCCGAAGAGCGAGCCGATGTTGGCGTCGGCGACCGAGGTGAGGACGCCTTCCTCCAGGAGGCGGACGGTGTCCAGCGCCTCGGCGAAGAGCATGCGTTCCTGCATGTCCCGGAACGGGATCTGGTGGCCCGGCTGCGTGCTGTGCCTGCCCGGGGCGCTACCCCCGGAACCCCCGAAATGCTCGCGCAGGCCGGGCCAGAGGGCGGCGCGGCTGCCGTCCTCGGCGTAGTCGTAGAAGCCCGCTCCCCCGCTGCGGCCGGGGCGGCCGAACTCGTCGACCATGCGGTCGATGACCGCCTCGGCGGGGTGCGGGGTCCAGGTGCCGCCGGCCTCCTCGACGGCCAGCCGGGACTCGCGGCGGATCTTCTGCGGCAGGGTGAGGGTCAGCTCGTCCATGAGGGCGAGCACCTTGGCGGGGTAGCCGGCCTGGGCCGCCGCCTGCTCGACCGAGGCGGGCTCGATGCCCTCGCCGACCATGGCGACGCCCTCGTTGATGAAGTGGCCGATCACCCGGGAGGTGAAGAAGCCGCGCGAGTCGTTGACGACGATCGGCGTCTTGTTGATCTGCCGGACCAGGTCGAAGGCGCGGGCCAGGGCCTCGTCGCCGGTGCGCTCGCCCTTGATGATCTCGACGAGCGGCATCTTGTCGACGGGCGAGAAGAAGTGCAGGCCGATGAAGTCGCTCTGTCGCTCCACGCCCTCCGCGAGGGCGGTGATGGGGAGGGTGGAGGTGTTGGAGCAGAGCAGCGCGTCGGGGGCGACGACGGACTCGATCTCCTGGAACACCTTGTGCTTGAGGGCGGTGTCCTCGAAGACGGCCTCGATGACCGCGTCGCAGCCGGCCAGGTCCTGCGGGTCCGCGGTGGGCGTGATCCGGGCGAGCAGCGCGTCCGCCTTCTCCTGGCTGGTGCGGCCCTTGGCGACGGCCTTGGCGCAGAGCTTCTCGGAGTAGCCCTTGCCCTTGAGGGCGGCCTCGGCCGACACGTCCTTGAGGACGACGTCGATGCCCGCGCGGGCGCACGCGTAGGCGATGCCGGCGCCCATCATGCCCGCGCCGAGGACAGCGACCCGGGTGACTTTGCGGGGCTCGACGCCCCGCGGCCGGCTGGCGCCGGAGTTGACGGCCTGGAGGTCGAAGAAGAACGCCTGGATCATGTTCTTCGAGATCTGCCCGGCGGCCAGCTCCACGAAGTAGCGGGCCTCGATGACCTGGGCGGTCTCGAAGTCGACCTGGCTGCCCTCGACGGCGGCCGCGAGGATGCGGCGCGGCGCCGGGTAGGGGGCGTTGTTGGTCTGCTTGCGCAGGGTCGCCGGAAAGGCCGGCAGGTTGGCGGCGAACTTGGGGTCGGCGGGCGTGCCGCCCGGGATCCTGTAGCCGGGCCTGTCCCAGGGCTGCTGCGACTCGGGGTTCGCGTCGATGAAGGCGCGTGCCTTGGCGAGGAGTTCCTCGGGGGTGGCGGCGACCTCGTGGACGAGGCCGTTCTGCTGCGCGCGCGTGGCGTTGTACTGGGTGCCCTGGAGGAGGACCTTCAGCAGGGCGTCGGCGATGCCGAGGAGGCGGACCGTGCGGACGATCCCGCCGCCGCCCGGGAGCAGGCCGAGGGTGACCTCGGGGCAGCCGATCCTGGTGCCGGGGGTGTCGAGGGCGACGCGGTGGTGGCAGGCGAGGGCGAGTTCGAACCCGCCGCCGAGGGCGGCGCCGTTGATCGCGGCGACGACCGGCTTGCCGAGGGTCTCGATGCGGCGCAGGTTGCGCTTGATCGCGAGCCCGCCGTCGAAGAGGTCCTGGGCGGTCTCGGGGGTGACCCGGATGAGGTCGCGCAGGTCGCCGCCGGCGAAGAAGGTCTTCTTGGCGGAGGTGAGGACGATCCCCCGGACGGAGTCCTGCTCGGCCTCCAGGCGGTCGGTGACCGCGGCGAGGGACTCGGCGAAGGCCGCGTTCATGGTGTTGGCGGACTGGTTGGGGTCGTCCAGGACGAGCGTGACGACGCCGGTGTCGTCCTGTTCCCAGCGGATGGTGGTGCTCTCGGTCATGTGAGGGTCTCCGTGAAGTCTCTTGGTTCCGGTTCCGCCGGGGTGTCAGACGCGCTCGACGACGGTGGCGATGCCCATGCCGCCGCCCACGCACAGGGTGGCGAGGCCGTAGCGCTTGTCCTGGCGCTCCAGTTCGTCGACGAGCGAGCCGAGGATCATCGCGCCGGTGGCGCCGAGGGGGTGGCCGAGTGCGATGGCGCCGCCGTTGACGTTGACCTTGTCCAGGGACAGGCCCATGTCCTTCACGAAGCGCAGGACGACCGCCGCGAACGCCTCGTTGATCTCGACCAGGTCGATGTCGTCGATGGTCAGGCCGGCCTTGGCGAGGGCCTTGCGGGTGGCGGGGGCGGGGCCGGTGAGCATGATGGTCGGCTCGGAGCCGGAGACGGCGGCCGAGACGATCCGCGCGCGCGGGGTGAGGCCGTAGCGCTCGCCGATCTCCCTGGTGCCGATGGCGACCAGGGAGGCGCCGTCGACGATGCCGGAGGAGTTGCCCGCGTGGTGGACGTGGTCGATCTTCTCGACCCAGTGGTACTTCTGCAGGGCGACGGCGTCGAAGCCGCCGAGTTCGCCGATGTCGGCGAAGGAGGGCTTCAGCTTCGCGAGGGAGTCGGCCGTGGTGCCGGGCCGCAGGTGCTCGTCGTGGTCGAGGACGGTCAGGCCCGCGCGGTCCTTCACGGGGACCACGGAGCGGTCGAAGCGGCCCTCCTTCCAGGCGGTCGCCGCGCGCTCCTGGGAGAGCGCCGCGTACTCGTCGACGTCGCGCCGTGAGAAGCCCTCGATGGTGGCGATCAGGTCGGCGCCGATGCCCTGCGGCACGAAGTTGACGGCCAGGTTGGTCATCGGGTCGTTGAACCAGGCGCCGCCGTCGGAGGCCATCGGCACCCGGGACATCGACTCGACGCCACCGGCGAGGACCAGGTCCTCGAAGCCCGAACGGACCTTGGCGGCGGCCATGTTGACGGCCTCCAGGCCAGAGGCACAGAAGCGGTTCTCCTGCACGCCGGCCACCGTGTCCGGCAGTCCGGCGGCGATCGCGGCGATCCGCGCGATGTCGGAGCCCTGGTCGCCCACCGGGCCGACGACACCGAGCACGATGTCGTCGACGGCGGCCGGGTCGAGGTCCGGGAAGCGGTCACGGAGCTCGTGGATGAGTCCGACGACCAGGTCGATGGGCTTGGTGCCGTGCAGGGCGCCGTTCGCCTTGCCGCGGCCGCGCGGGGTGCGGATCGCGTCGTACACGTACGCTTCGGTGCTCACTGACAAGCCTTTCGAGGAGGGTTTTCCGGAAGGTTCGGGAGAGGGAGGGTCACAGCCGGCTCTTGACGGTCCCGATCAGGCGGGCCGGGTCCGGGCCGACGGGGGCGTCGTCCAGCATGGTCACGCCCGCCTGGATCCGCCGGGTCAGCTCGATCGTCTCGCGGGTTCGGCCGAGGGGCCTGTCGTACGCCTTGCCGTGCCGTCTCTCGACCACCTGCGGGCCAAAGGCGCCGAGACCGGTGATCGCGCGGCCTCCAGAGATCGCGTCCAGCCCTGCGGCCGTCCGGGCGATGAGGACGGGGGTTCGGTGGAGAGCTCCATCAGTCGCCGTCCTGTCCGTGGTCGTCGAGGAGTGCCGGTACGTCCCAGTCGCGGGCCACCGCACCGGTGTCGGCGCCGGGCCGGGCGGGAGGTGTGCGCACGCCCGTGGAGGTCGCGGAGAAGCGCGGGGCGGGTGCGGGCTGCGTGATGCCGCCGTGGTCGGTGAAGGTGCCGCGGGCGGCCAGATGAGGGTGGTGCGGGGCCTCCCGGAGGGTCAGGACGGGGGCCACACAGGCGTCGGAGTCCGCGAAGACGGCCGTCCACTCGTCCCGGGTACGGGCCTTGAAGCGGGCCGCGACGCGCTCGCGCAGCTCGCCCCAGCGGGTCCAGTCCTTGCGGGCGCCGGCCAGGTCGTCCAGACCGCCGAGCAGCCGCAGGAACTCGGCGTAGAACTGCGGCTCCAGGGCGCCGACGGCCATGTGGCCGCCGTCGGCGGTCTCGTAGGTGCCGTAGTACGGGCAGCCGCCGTCCAGCAGGTTGGCGCCGCGCCGGTCCTGCCAGCCGCCGGCGGCCAGCATGCCGTGGATCATCGCGGACAGGTGCGCCGTGCCGTCCACGATGGCGGCGTCCACGACCTGGCCGGTACCGACCGCGCGCGCGTGGTGCAGGGCGGCGAGGACGCCGACGACGAGGTAGAGCGCGCCGCCCGCGTAGTCGCCCAGCAGGTTGGCGGGGACGGCCGGGGGTTCGTCGGGGCGGCCGATCATGCCGAGGGTGCCGGTGAGGGCGATGTAGGCGATGTCGTGTCCCGCGCGGTGCGCGAGCGGGCCCTCCTGGCCCCAGCCGGTCATCCGGCCGTAGACCAGGCGGGGGTTGCGGGCCAGGCAGTCCTCGGGGCCGACGCCGAGCCGCTCGGCGACGCCGGGACGGTAGCCCTCGACCAGGACGTCGGCGCGGGCGGCCAGGTCGAGGACGCGGGCAGGGCCGTCCGGGGACTTCAGGTCGACCAGGACCGAGCGCTTGTTGCGGTTGGTGACGTCGTAGTCCGGGTCGATCGCGAGCCCCGGGCCGCCGGGCCGGTCGACGCGGACCACGTCGGCGCCCAGGTCGGCGAGGAGCATGGCGGCGAACGGGCCCGGTCCGATGCCGGCCAGCTCGACCACGCGCACGCCGGAGAGCGGGCCCTGGCCTGGCGTCCCTGCCGTGGTCATGCCGCCCCCAGTCATGTGACACAACTGATGTAACACCGACGATGGTAAGAACGCGTTCCACCGGGCACAAGAGTGGACGAGCAAGCGCTTAGTCAAGATACCCCGCGGGGGTGCGTCCGCACCCCTCACGCTAGCCTCAGCCACCGACAACGGCACGGGTTGTGCAACCGAGAGGTGTCATGAGCAGGCTAAAGACGACAGACCGTCCCTACGACGTCGTGCTCTTCGGAGCCACCGGCTTCGTCGGCGCGCTCACCGCCGAGTACCTCGCCGCCCACGCGCCGCAGGGCCTGCGCTGGGCCGTCGCGGCCCGCGACGAGCGCAGGCTGGAGGCGCTGCGCGAGCGGCTGCCGGACGGCGCCGGGGTCGGGGTGCTGCGCGCCGACGTGTCGGAGCCCGCCACCGTCCGCGCGCTCGCCGAGCAGGCCCGCGTGGTGGCCACGACGGTCGGTCCGTACGGCCGTCACGGCGAGCAGCTGGTCGCGGCCTGCGCGGACACCGGCGCCGACTACCTCGACCTGTGCGGCGAGCCGGAGTTCGTGGACCTGATGTATGTACGGCACGACGCACGCGCGCGGGAGACGGGCGCCCGCCTGGTGCACGCGTGCGGTTTCGACTCGGTCCCGCACGACCTGGGCGCGTACTTCACGGTCCGGCAGCTGCCGGAGGGCGTGCCGCTGACCGTGGACGGGTTCGTGAGCGTCGACGCGGCCTTCTCCGGCGGCACCTTCGCCTCCGCCCTGGACCAGTTCGCACGCCCACGGCAGATGGTCGCCGCCGCCCGCGACCGCGCCCGGCACGAGCCCCGGCTGGTGAGCCGCCGGACCAACGCGCCGACGGGTGTCCCGCGGTTCGCGCCCGAGGTCGGCGCCTGGGCGCTGCCGCTGCCCACCATCGACCCCCAGGTGGTGCGCCGGTCGGCCAGGGCCCTGGACCGCTACGGCCCGGACTTCCGGTACCGGCACTACGCGGCCGTCAGGCACCTGCCGGTGGCCCTCGGCGGCATGGCGGCCGTCGGCGCGGTCGCCGCGGCCGCCCAGGTGCCGCCCGCCCGCCGCTGGCTGTCGGACCGCCTCAAGCCCGGTCAGGGGCCCGACGCCCAGAAGCGGGCCCGCAGCTGGTTCAGGGTCCGGTTCGTCGGCGAGGGCGGCGGACGGCGGGTGTTCACGGAGGTCTCGGGCGGGGATCCCGGCTACGGCGAGACGGCGAAGATGTTCGCCGAGGCCGCCCTGTCCCTGGCCCACGACGACCTGCCGCCGACGGCCGGCCAGGTCACCACGGCTCAGGCGATGGGCGACGCGCTGACCGAGCGGCTGCGCGCGGCCGGGATCGGTTTCCGGGTGGCGGCCACCCGGTAGACCCGGAGGGACCCGACCGGGCCCGGCCGGGAAAGGCGGTCAGGACTGCCACCGCAGCACGGTGTAGAGCATCCCGACGACCCAGGCGAACCCCGCCACCGCGGAGAGGACCAGTGCCGCGTGCACGGCACGCTCGGCGGACCGGGCGGGGTGGGCCGGGGACTTGGGCGCGCGCTGTGTCGTCATGCGGGCCAGCCTGCCGCCCATCGGTCACAGCGGCATCCGTACACGTACTCAGAATCGCTACTCAGGCCTGGGCTTCACGCAGCGCGCTCCGGCACAGCGCGTCCGCCCGGCGGGTGGTCTCCGGCAGCCGGTGGGCCGGGGTGAGCGCGAGGGTGTGGGCACAGGCGTTGTCGAGGCTCACCCGATGGCCGACGGAGACGAAGACCGGCTTGACGGCGTCCCGGGTGCGCAGCGCGCGACCGACCTCCTCGGTACCGGCGAGGAGCGGCGCTTGGCTGCCGCGCGGGGTGTCCGGGGCGTCGTACGCGAAGGTGAACGGGTTCTTGGCGACGCCGATGGTGGGCAGGCCGGTGAGGACGCCCAGGTGGCTGGCGAGGCCGAAGCGGCGCGGGTGGGCGAGGCCGTAGCCGTCGCAGACGACCAGGCCCGGCGGGCAGGGCAGGGCGTCCAGGGCGGCGCGTACGGTCGGGATCTCGCGGAAGGCGAGCAGGCCGGGCACGTACGGGAAGGACACCCGGCCGACCGCGGTCGCCTCGGCGACGGTCTCCAGGGTCGCCGCGTCCAGGACGACGGCCGCGGCGGCGACCAGGTCGCGCTCGTCGTCGTAGGCCACGTCGACGCCGGTGACGAACCCGGTGCCGGGCGCCGGGCCCGGCTCGTCGAGGACCACCCGCCCCCGCAACTCGTCCTGCACGGCCAGGGCCTGTTCCTCGGTCGCGGGCCAGCCCGCGGGGGCACGCACGGTCGTCGTCATGGTGCAGACGAGGGTAGCGGCCCGGCACGCGCGCGTGCGGTGACGGGCGATTCCGGCCGAGTCACCGCACGCGCGCGTGGCGTCAGCTCTTCAGCTCTTCTTGCTGTCGAGGGCACGCTGCAACTCGGCCTTGTTCATGTGCGAACGGCCTTCGATGCCGCGCTGCTTGGCCTCGTTGTACAGCTGGTCCCGGGTCGGCCCCTGGGAGCCCTGCCGGTTGCCGGAGCGCTGGCCGCCGCGCTTGCCGGACGACATGTCCTGCGTGGAACTGCGGCTCGCCGTCTTCGACTCACCGGACCGGGCCCGTTCCTTGTTGACGGTCCGGGCGGCGATCTCCTCGGCGCGACTCTTGCTCTCGCCCCGGTCGAGCGCGCTCTCCTTGATGTGCTCGTACTGGCGTTCCCGTTTCGGGCTGGATCCGCGTGGCATGACCGCTCCTTTCTCGGGATGCGGGAACCGGGTACCCGCCGGTCAGCTCTCCAGACGTGCCGCCCGCCCCTGCTCACCGGCCGCCCAGCAGCTCAGATCCGGTGTGCAGGCCACGGTGTCGTACGAGCCGGTGTCGACGGTCCGCCAGGTGCGGCCGCCGTCGGTGGTCAGGTCGGTGCCGGTGGGACCGACGGCGAGGGCCGTGCCGCGGCTGTGCGGGAGCCAGGCCACGCCGGAGCGGTAGGCGAACGGCGGAGCGGCGGCGGACCGCCAGCTGCGGCCGCCGTCCGGGGTGACCGCGGCCGCTCGCGGCGAGGCCTGGTCGGCGCGGTAGTCACCGCCGACCGCGAGGCCGTGCGCGCGGTCCCGGAAGGCGAGGGCGAAGACGCCCTTGGCAGGATCGCCCGCCGGGATGGTGGTGTCGGCAGCGGTCCAGGTCAGGCCGCGGTCGGTGGAGTGCAGCACGCGCGCGTGCGCGCCACCGCCGGTGGCCAGCCAGGCGTCCTTCGGCCCGGAGGCGACCAGGCACTGGCCGCTCGCCGCGAAGCCCGCCTCACCGGCCAGGGCGGCGGGCATGCCGTCGCCGGGCAGCACGCGCCAGGAACGGCCGCCGTCGCTCGTCGACAGGATGCGGAACTTCCCGTCGACCGGGTCGCTGACGGCGAGGCCGTGGCGGCGGTCGAAGAAGGCCAGGCAGTCGTAGAAGGCGGCCGGGTCGGTGTTGCGGAAGGACTCCGTCCAGGTCCGGCCGCCGTCGTCGGTGCGGTAGACCCGGGACGCCTCGCCCTCGCCGATGGCCAGCACCACCGCGCGGCGCGCGTCGAACGCCTCGACGTCCCGGAACTGGAGGTCGCCCGCGCCGGGCGGGGAGACGTTGCGCCAGCTGGTCCCGCCGTCCGTGGTGCGCAGCACGGTGCCGTCGGTGCCGGCCAGCCAGGCGGTGTTCCGGTCGACGGCGGCCAGGCCTCGGAACCGCACGTCGGGGGTGCCGGTGTCCTTGACCGCCCAGTGCGGTGCCCGCGGCGCGGCCTGTGCGGAACCGGCGGTCAGCGCGGCCAGTGCCGCCGCGCTCGCCGCCGCCGCCGCGACCGTCCGGCCGGTGCGTCGGGCTCGTCCTGTGCGTCGCGTGCTCCCCATGCGCCTCATGGCGCGCGAAGCTAGCCGACCACCACCGCGCCGTCCAGAGGGCCCAGCGGTCGCGGCGGCCCGGTGCGACAGGTAAGCCGCGGGTGTGAATAGGCCCGGTGACAGAGGTCACTCGGCTCTCCTGTGCACGGATCGGCCGCTTCCGTCGTCTCTTCCAGTGCCAGGTCTCACACGCCCGGACATCCGTACCACCGTCACGAGGGAGCAAGGCGTTGTCCACCGTCATCGAGCAGCCCGTAGAGGCCCGCCTGGTCGCCGCGTCACCGCGTATGCCGAGCATTCCCGCCACCCTGCACTACGACCGCGAGGACCCCTTCGCGGTGCGCATGACGTTCCCGGCCCCGGCCACCCTGGAGGGGGTCGACGTCTGCTGGACGTTCTCCCGCGAGCTGCTGGCGGCCGGACTGCACGCGCCCGAGGGCAACGGGGACGTCCGGGTACGGCCGTACGGCTACGACCGGACCGTGCTGGAGTTCCGCGCCCCCGAGGGCACCGCCGTCGTGCACGTGCGCACGGGCGAGATACGGCGGTTCCTGGAGGCCACCGGCGACCTGGTCCCCGCCGGTCTCGAACACCTCCAGCTGGACCTGGACCACGACCTGGCCGAGCTGATGCGGGACGCCTGCTGACCCGGCGCCCCCGCCACCGGCAGGGCGCCGGAACCGCCCTCGCCATGGCCCGGCCGCCGGTGACCGGTCGCGGTGCTCAATCGCGTTGACACGCCCCGCGGCCCTTCCTAACGTTGACGACGGTTCTGTTGCCGTCGATCGGAGAAGGACGTTGCTCGTCTGAGGTCCTGAGACACCGCGTCACACCCGTGGGGTGTGTCTGTGGCGTTCGACCTCGGCGTGTGAGCCGTCCTCCCGGCGCAGGATCTCCTCCTGGCCCTCCCGGCTTCCGCCTCGCGGTGTCTCGACACGCGTTCGCCCCCCGACACCGCAAGCAACCGCGAGGCGCCCATGTCTGCTTCCGTCACCGTCACCTCCCTGTCGTACGCCTGGCCCGACGGCTCCCCCGTCTTCGACGGCCTGGACATCTCCTTCGGCCCCGGCCGCACCGGCCTGGTCGGCGTCAACGGATCAGGGAAGTCGACGCTCCTGAAGCTCGTCGCCGGGCAGCTCACGCCGGCCGACGGCACCGTGAAAGTGGCCGGCGAGGTCGGTCACCTCCCGCAGAACGTCACGCTCGACACCGCCCTGCGCGTCGACGAGGCGCTCGGCATCGCCGCACGGCGGGCCGCGCTGCACGCCATCGAGGCGGGCGACGCGTCCGAGCGGCACTTCGAGACGCTCGGCGACGACTGGGACGTCGAGGAGCGCGCCCTGGTCACCCTCGGCGAACTCGGGCTCGGCCACATCGGCCTGGACCGGACCGTCGGCGAGGTGTCCGGCGGCGAGTCGGTACTGCTGCGGCTGGCCGCGCTGCTCCTTCGGCGGCCGGACGTGCTGCTGCTCGACGAGCCCACCAACAATCTCGACCTGTACGCCCGCAGGCGGCTGTACGCGGCCGTGGCGTCCTGGCCGGGCGTGCTGGTCGTGGTCAGCCACGACCGCGAACTCCTCGACCTGGTCGACCAGATCGCCGACCTGCGTGCCGGGGAGGTCACCTGGTACGGCGGCAACTTCTCGGCGTACGAGGAGGCCCTCGCCGTCGAGCAGGAGGCGGCCGAGCGCATGGTGCGGGTCGCCGAGGCCGATGTCCGCAAGCAGCAACGCGAACTCTCCGACGCCCAGGTCAAACTGGCCCGCCGCAAGCGGTACGGGCAGAAGATGTTCGAGCAGAAGCGCGAGCCGAAGATCGTCATGGGGGCGCGCAGGCGCGCGGCACAGGAGTCCGCGGGCAAGCACCGCGTCATGCACCAGGAACGCCTCGCCGAGGCGAAGGAGCGGCTGGACGAGGCGGTGGAGGCAGTGCGGGACGACGACGAGATCCGCGTCGAACTGCCGTACACGGCCGTGCCACCGGGCCGCAACGTGCTGACGCTGGAGAAGCTCGAACTCGCGCACGGCTCGCGGGTCGAGGGGATCCTGGAGCTGCGCGGGCCCGAGCGGATCGCGCTCGTCGGGCGCAACGGCGCGGGCAAGACGACCCTGCTGCGGACGATCGCCGGGGAGCTGGCGCCGGTCGCGGGCGCGGCGCACGCGCACGTGCCGATGCGTTTCCTGCCCCAGCGGCTGGACGTCCTCGACGACGAGCTGACCGTCGCCGAGAACGTGGCCCGGTTCGCGCCGGACGCCGGCAACAACCGGATCCGGGCCCGGCTGGCCCGCTTCCTGTTCCGGGGCGCGCGGGCCGACCGGAAGGCGGGGACGCTCTCCGGCGGCGAGCGCTTCCGGGCGGCGCTGGCCGCGCTGCTGCTGGCCGAACCGGCGCCGCAGCTGCTGATGCTGGACGAGCCGACGAACAACCTCGACATGGCGAGCGTCCGGCAGCTCACCACGGCTCTGGAGTCGTACGCGGGCGCCCTGATCGTGGCCAGTCACGACCTGCCGTTCCTGGAGTCGATCGGGATCACCCGGTGGCTGCTGATGGCAGACGGGCAGCTGACCGGCACGACGCCTGAGGAGGTGGCCGGCCTCGGGGAGGGCACGGCCTGAGACCCGGGGGTTTTGTCGACACGGAACCGACCTGCATGATGGCGGTCCGGCGCCCCGACACGGGCGCCGGACCGAACCCCGACCTCGGAGACCTGTCGTGCCCAGCAAGAAGGCCCTCATCCGCCGCCCCAGCCCGCGCCTCGCCGAAGGCCTGGTGACGCACATCGAGCGGGAGAAGGTCGACGTCGAGCTCGCCCACGAGCAGTGGGAGGCGTACGCGCAGACGCTGCGCGCGCACGGCTGGGAGACCGTCGAGGTGGATCCGGTGGACGACTGCCCGGACTCGGTGTTCGTCGAGGACACGGTCGTCATGTACAAGAACGTGGCGCTGATCACCCGGCCCGGCGCCGAATCCCGGCGCGCGGAGACGGCCGGCGTGGAGGAGGCGGTGGCCCGCCTGGGCTGCTCGGTGAACTGGATCTGGGAGCCGGGCACCCTGGACGGCGGTGACGTCCTCAAGGTGGGCGACACCGTCTATGTCGGCCGCGGCGGGCGGACCAACGCGGCCGGCGTGCAGCAGCTGAGGGCCGCGTTCGAGCCGCTGGGCGCGCGCGTGGTCGCCGTGCCGGTGAGCAAGGTGCTGCACCTGAAGTCGGCGGTGACCGCGCTGCCCGACGGAACGGTCCTGGGGCACATCCCGAACGTGGACCGGCCGTCGCTGTTCCCGGGGTTCCTGGCGGTCCCCGAGGAGGCGGGCGCCCATGTGGTGCTGCTCGGCGGCGGCAAGCTGCTGATGTCGGCGAGCGCCCCGAAGACCGCGGAGCTGCTGGCCGACCTGGGGCACGAGGTGGTCACCGTGGACATCTCCGAGTTCGAGAAGCTCGAGGGATGTGTGACGTGCCTCTCGGTGCGGATGCGGGAGCTGTACGCCTGACGAGTGATCCATTTCGCCCCTTCAGCCCCGGGACCTGCGGGTCCCGGGGCCGTTCGGCATGTCCGAATCGCCTTGTGCACAGCACCTGATCAGCAATCTTTACAGCGCACTTAACCTACGGCTTCGTAACCTACGGATTCGTAGCCTACGATCTCGTAGGTTCCGGCACCGCTCGCCGGTCCTGCCTCGTTCATCCGCTCTTGTTCGGCGTCCCCCTGGAGTTCCCGTGACGATCACTTCTCCCCATCTCGGCAGCCCGTCCGTGTGGACCGACGCGCGGCTGCTGTACGCCCTGGAGGAAGTGGTCGAGAAGGAGCTGAACCGGCATCTGAAGGTCGCCAAGGACTGGATGCCGCACGAGTACGTGCCGTGGAGCGACGCCCGCAACTTCCCCGGCTTCTTCGAGGACGGCCAGGCCTGGGGCAAGGAGCAGTCCAAGGTCACCGAGATCGGCCGGACCGCGCTGGTGGTGAACCTGCTCACCGAGGACAACCTGCCCAGCTACCACCACGAGATCGCCTCGCTGTTCGGCCGGGACGGCGCCTGGGGCACCTGGGTGCACCGCTGGACCGCCGAGGAGGGCCGGCACGGCATCGTGATGCGCGACTACCTGCTCGCCTCGCGCGCGGTGGACCCGGACAAGCTGGAGCAGTTCCGGATGTCGCACATGAGCGAGGGCTTCGAGTCGGACAACCGTCACTCCATGCTGCACTCGATCGCCTACGTCGCCTTCCAGGAACTCGCGACCCGCATCTCGCACCGCAACACCGGCCACCAGTCCGGCGACCCGGTCTGCGACCGCATGCTGGCCCGCATCGCGACCGACGAGAACCTGCACATGGTCTTCTACCGCAACCTCCTGAAGTCGGCGTTCGAGCTGGCCCCCGACCTGACCATGCAGGCGGTGCGGGACGTCGTGGTCAACTTCCGCATGCCCGGCCACGGCATCCCCGGCTTCGAGCGCGCCGCCGCCCAGATGGCGATCGGCGAGGTCTACAACCTGCGCATCCACCACGACGACGTGCTGCAGCCGGTGCTGCGCCACCTGAAGGTCCTGGAGATCGACGGTCTGGGCCCGGAGGGCCTGCAGGCGCAGGACGAACTCGGCATGTTCATGGGCGGTCTGAACGCGGAGGCCTCGAAGTTCGACGAGAAGCTGGCCGCGCGCAAGGCCCGGATGGCGGCGCGCGCCGGCGCCTGACGCCGGGACGGGCGGACGCCCGGGAGGGCGGCGGGGGCGCTAGGCGGCCACCCGCCGCTTGTACTCCTCCGGGTAGCGCTCGGTGAACTTCACGGCCCCGACCAGCAGCGCGACGGGGACCACCCAGTTGAACCAGTCGCTGCCGGCCGGGATCCGGATGGCGAGCCAGGTGGACAGCGCCATCAGCGCGAAGGCCGTGCCCCAGGCCGTGGTCAGCACCGTGTTGACGTGCCGGAAGACGGGCGAGTCCCAGTACTCGCGCGGCACCGAGTGGCGGGCGTACTGCGCGGTGAAGGGGTCGGACAGCAGCGAGCCGAGCGCGACCACGGCCACCACCGCGTTGGAGATGACCTGCGCGTACGTCTCCAGCCAGATCAGCTCGTGTCGGTCCAGGGCGAGGGCGAGGACGCAGAGCACGGCGAAGAACACGATGGCGACCATGTCCAGGAGGAAGTACCGGCCCCTGAGCATGTCCCTGCCGGAGAGCACGACGGCGGAGACCAGCGCGGCCAGCGCCGCGTACTCCCAGGTACTGGGGCCGGCCACCACGCCGAAGACGATCCACGGGGCGAAGGAGAGGAACACGCTCCCGGCGCCGACGGGTCGCTCGGCCCTGGTCCGGGTGGCGGGCCGCTGGTCGGTGTGTCCCATGGGAGCTCCTCCCCTCGCCACGTCGCTCTCCTACCAGCGTGCCGCGCGAGCGGACCACCCGCATGCCTGCGGCCCGCCGCCGGGCGAGCCCGCCTCCCCTCCCGGCTCCCGATGCTGCCGCCGGCGTCCGGGGACCCCGCCGCCCGGACGTCCCCGGCGGGCCCGGGTTCAGCGGGACGCGCGGCGCAGTTCCAGGCGTTCCTTCTCGGAGAGGCCGCCCCAGACGCCGAAGCGTTCGTCGTTGTCCAGCGCGTACTCCAGGCAGGCCGACCGCATCTCGCACATGCCGCAGATGCGCTTGGCCTCGCGCACCGAACTGCCGGGCTCGGGGAAGAAGAAGTCCGCCCCGGTCTGCGCGCACAACGCCTGCGCCTGCCAGGCCGGTACGGGCGTGCGGGGCGGGGTGATGGTGTCGAAGTGCATGGCCAGGATCGTGCCGGGCGGCGAAAAACGTTCGATCAACGCCTGCTCAACGGGACTTCGACGGAGCACCGCAGCCTCGATCATGCGCTTGCGCACCACGCCCGCGCACGGCGGCGCGCGGAGCGGGTCCGGAACTCGGCGGAAGTGCCGGGTGACCCACGGTAACGGGGGCGGTGACGGGCGTGGGACGGCAGTAATTGTCAGTGGGCGGTGGAAGACTCGGCCCAGCAGAGAACAGGACCCTTCCGAGGAGGGCGATGATGCTCACCACCCGTTTCGTCGACGGCGCTCCCAACTGGATCGACCTCGGCACGCCCGAGATCGACGGCGCCGTCTCCTTCTACCACGGTCTGTTCGGCTGGCAGTTCCAGTCGGCGGGCCCCGAGGCCGGCGGTTACGGATTCTTCCAACTGGACGGCAGGATCGCCGCCGGCGGTATGCAGACCACCCCGGCACAGGGTCCGCCCTCCTGGACGGTGTACTTCCAGAGCGGGGACGCGCAGGCCACCGCGAAGGCGGCCGAGCAGGCGCACGGCAGCGTGCTCGCCCAGCCGATGGACGTGCTGGGCCAGGGCCACCTGGCGATCCTCGGCGACCAGGCGGGCGTGCCCTTCGGCATCTGGCAGCCGGCGCGCAGGAAGGGCGTCGACGTGGCGGGCGCTCCGGGTTCGCTGTGCTGGGTGGAGCTGTACACCCCGGACATCGCGGCCGCGGCCGCCTTCTACCACCGGGTGCTGGGGCTGGAGACCTCCGGCGTGCCCTTCCCCGGCGGCACCTACACCTGCGTCAACCCGGCGGGCGGCGACGAGGGGTCGATGTTCGGCGGCATGGTCCCGCTGGCCGAGGACCCGGCCGAGGCGCAGGCCGGCGCGTACTGGCTGCCGTACTTCGAGGTCGAGGACCCGGACGCGGTGGTCGAGAAGGCCCAGCAGACGGGGGGCAGGGTGCGAATGCCGGCGACCACGCTGGAGGGGGTGGGCCGGATGGCCAAGCTGGCCGACCCGTACGGCGCCCGGTTCGCGGTGATCAAGAGCGAACCGCAGCAGCCCTGAGGGCCGCCGCGCGGCGACCGCCGGGGCGGCTCAGGCGGTCGCGCGCCGTATCAGCGTCGTGGGCAGGACGACACCGGCCGGTGCGCCGCTCGCCGACCCCCCGCGGGTCAGCGTGGACAGCAGCAGCCGGGCCATCAGCCGGCCCATCTCCTCGATGTCCTGACGGACCGTCGTGAGCGCCGGCTCGCTCTGTCCGGCCACGGGCAGCACGTCGTCGAAGCCGATCACGGCCACGTCCTCGGGCACCCGGCGGCCGCGCTCGCCCAGGACGCGCAGGGCGCCGAGCGCGGTGAGGTCGTTGGCGGCGAACACGGCGTCCACGTCGGGGCAGCGGTCGAGGAGTTCGCCCATCGCGCGTTCGCCGCCGGCCGGGGTGAAGTCGCCGGCGGCCACAAGCCGCGGGTCGCCCTCCCCCATGACGTCCCGGTACCCCTGGAGCCGGTCGGCCGCCGACGTCTGGTCCAGCGGCCCGGTGATGTGCGCGATCCGGGTCCGGCCGAGGGCGACGAGATGGCGTACCGCCTCCTCGGCGCCGCCCCGGTTGTCGCAGTCGACGTACACGGCGCTGTTCGAGCCGCCGCTCCAGCCGGGCCGGCCGCCGAACACGGTGGGCACCCCGGCGCCCTCGATCAGACCGGGCAGCGGGTCGTCGAGGTGGAGCGAGAAGACCAGCGCGCCGTCGACATGACCTCCGGCGAGGTAGCGGGCCACCCGGGCATGGTCGTCCCGGCCCTCCGTGAGCAGCAGTACGAGCTGGTTGTCGTGGGCCGTCAACTCCTTGCTGATCCCCCGCAACTGGAGGGCGAAGAAAGGGTCCGCGAAGATCCGGGTCTCCGGTTCTGCGATGACGACGGCGACGGCGTCGTGCCGTTTGGTGACGAGGCTGCGGGCCGCCTGGTTGGGGACGTAGCCGAGTTCCTCGACCGCCCGCCGGACCCGCTGGACCAGGGGCTCGCGCACCCCGTCCCCGCCGTTGACGACCCGTGACACGGTGGCCCGGGAGACCCCGGCCCGCGCGGCCACGGCCTCCAGGGTGGGGCGCGACCCTGCGTCGGACACCTCGGCCCTCCTCCTCGGCGGCTGACGATCAGCATAGCCCCGGACACAGGACGCGGTGAGAGCGCTCTCCCGGCACGCCCCAACCCAAGTCCCGCCGTCAGGAGGGTTGTTCGGGGCGGGCCCGGCTCGGCTGGACGCGTCTGGGCTCGCCCGGCATCTTCGGGTACTCCGGCGGATAGGGCAGGTCGCCCAGTCCGTGCTCGTGTTCGTCGCGGCGGGCGAGTTCCAGCAGGGCGTCGAGCGAGTAGGCGTGGTCGTCCATGTCGGCGTGCACGTCGCCGGCCTCGGCGAACCGGACCGGCATGGTGACGAGGTCGAAGTCCTCCGGGCGGACGTGGTCGACCTCCTCCCAGCGCAGCGGCGCGGAGACGGGCGCGTGCGGGCGGGGCCGCAGGGAGTAGGCGGAGGCGATGGTGCGGTCGCGGGCGGTCTGGTTGTAGTCGACGAAGATGCGCTCGCCGCGTTCCTCCTTCCACCACTTGGTGGTGACCCGGTCCGGCATCCGGCGTTCCAGCTCGCGGCCCACGGCGATCGCCGCGCGCCGGACCTGGGTGAAGGTCCAGCGGGGTTCGATGGGCACGAAGACGTGCAGCCCGCGGCCGCCGGAGGTCTTGGGCCAGCCCCGCAGTCCGCCGAACTCGTCCAGGACCGCACGCAGTTCGTGGGCGGCGCGGACCGCGTCGGCGAAGTCGGTGCCGGGCTGCGGGTCGAGGTCCAGGCGCAGCTCGTCGGGGCGGTCGACGTCCCCCCGGCGCACCGGCCACGGGTGGAAGGTGAGCGTGCCGTACTGCGCGGCCCACACCACGGCGGCCTCCTCGGTGGGGCACATCTCGTCGGCGGTGCGCCCGCTGGGGAAGGTGATGTGGGCCGTGGGGATCCAGTCGGGCATGCCCTTGGGGGCGCGCTTCTGGTAGAACCACTCGCCCTCGATGCCGTCCGGGTAGCGCTGCAGGGTGGTGGGGCGGTCACGCAGGGCGCGCAGGACGCCGGGGGCGACCGCCGCGTAGTAGCGGGCGACGTCCAGCTTGGTGAGACCGCGCTCCGGGAAGAACACCTTGTCCGGGCTGGACAGCCGTACGGTCCGGCCGGCCACCTCCAGTTCCACCGCATCGCCCATGCGGCCACGGTAGGCGCGCCACCCCCACCGCGCATATCGGCTCGACGCGGTCCGCGGTCCGCGGTCCGCGGTCCGCGGTCCGTACCGGGAGGGTGCCGCGTGACGAGCGGGCGCCGGGAAGCGCTCGTAGAGTCATGGCATGGATCTGCCGGTGATGCCGCCCGTGAAGCCGATGCTCGCCAAGCCGGTGGCGAAGATCCCGCCGGACATGCAGTACGAGGCGAAGTGGGACGGCTTCCGCGCGATCGTCTTCCGGGACGGCGCCGAGGTGGAGCTGGGCAGCCGCACCGGGAAGCCGTTGACCAGGTACTTCCCCGAGCTGGTGACGGCCCTGAGGGAGCGGGTGCCCGAGCGGTGCGTGCTGGACGGGGAGATCGTGATCGCGCGGGAGGGCCGACTGGACTTCGACGCGCTGACCGAGCGGATCCACCCGGCGGACTCCCGGGTGCGCGCCCTGGCGGAGCGGGCCCCCGCCTCCTTCGTCGCCTTCGACCTGCTGGCGCTGGCCGACGAGTCGCTGCTCGACGTCCCGCTGAGCGACCGCCGCGCGCTGCTCACGAGGGCGCTGGACGGGGTCACCCCGCCCGTGCATCTGGCGCCGGCGACGACCGACGTCGAGGTGGCCCGGCGGTGGTTCGAGCAGTACGAGGGGGCCGGCCTGGACGGGGTCGTCGCCAAGCCGCTGACGCTGCGCTACCGGCAGGACGAGCGGGCCATGTTCAAGGTCAAGCACGAGCGGACCGCCGACGTCGTGGTGGCCGGGTACCGCCTGCACAAGAGCGGTCCGGTGGTGGGCTCGCTGCTGCTGGGCCTCTTCGACGACCGGGGCGCCCTCCAGCACGTGGGTGTGTCGGCCGCGTTCCCGATGAAGCGGCGGGCCGAGCTGATCGAGGAGCTGGAGCCGCTCCGCATGGCCGACGTCCTCGGCCATCCGTGGGCGGCCTGGGCCGAGGAGGCGGCGCACGAGACGGCCCGGCTGCCCGGCGCGCCGAGCCGCTGGTCGGGCAAGAAGGACCTGTCCTGGGTGCCGCTGCGGCCGGAGCGGGTGGCCGAGGTGGCGTACGACCACATGGAGAACGGCGCCCGCTTCCGGCACACGGCCCGCTTCCGCCGCTGGCGCCCGGACCGCGCACCGGAGAGCTGCACGTACGCCCAGCTGGAGGAGCCGGTGCGCTACGACCTCGACGAGATCCTGGGCTCCTGACCCGGCGGCACCGCCCCGTCACGCCCCCGGCTACGGCTTGAAGATGACCTTCACCGCGCCGTCCTGCTTGTGCTGGAACATGTCGTACGCGTGCGGGGCGTCGGACAGGGGCAGCCGGTGGGTGGCGAAGTCCTCGACGCCGAGGGTGTCCTCGTCCGTCAGGTACGGGATGATCTTGTCGGTCCAGCTGCGGACGTTGGCCTGGCCCATGCGCAGCTGGATCTGCTTGTCGAACAGGGTGAGCATCGGCATCGGGTCGGCCATGCCGCCGTACACACCGCTCAGGGAGATCGTGCCGCCCCGGCGGACCAGGTCGATCGCCGTGTGGAGGGCGGCGAGCCGGTCGACGGCGAAGCGTTCCGCGATCGGGCCGGCGATCTTGCGGGGCAGCATGCCGGTCGCGGCCTGCGCCATCTTTGCGGCGGCGCTCCCGTGCGCCTCGGTGCCGACGGCGTCGATCACGGCGTCCGGGCCGCGGCCGCCGGTCTCGTCCTGGATCGCGCGGACCAGGTCCTTCTCGTTGTCGAAGGCCCGCAGGTCGTACGTCTCGACGCCGCGGCGGGCGGCCCGCTCCAGCCGCTCGGTCACCAGGTCGATGCCGAACACCCGCTCGGCCCCGCGTGCCCTGGCGATCCGGCAGGCCATGTCGCCGATCGGCCCGAGGCCGAGGACGGCGAGGGTGCCGCCGGGCGGGACGGCGGCGTACTCGACGGCCTGCCAGGCGGTGGGGAGCACGTCGGAGAGGTAGACGAAGCGGTCGTCGGACGGCCCCTCGGGCACCTTGATGGGGCCGAACTGGGCCTGCGGGACGCGCAGGTACTCGGCCTGGGCGCCGGGGACCGCGCCGTAGAGCCGGGTGTAGCCGAACAGGGCCGCGCCCATGCCCTCGCCGGTGACCTGGGTGGTCTCGCACTGGGTCATCAGTCCCGTCGAGCACATGAAGCAGTGCCCGCAGGCGATCTGGAACGGCACCACCACCCGGTCGCCCGGCCTCAGGTTCGGCACCTCGGAACCGGTCTCCTCGACGATGCCCATGGGTTCGTGGCCGAGGATGTCACCCGGGGTCATGAACGGTGTGAGCACCTCGTAGAGGTGCAGGTCCGAGCCGCACAGGCCGGTCGAGGTGATGCGGATGACGGCATCCGTGGGCTGTTCGATGCGGGGGTCGGGCACGTCGTCCACCCGTACGTCCCGTCGGCCCTGCCAGGTGACTGCCTTCATGACTCGCGCTCCCTCTGTCGCGTGCGCACCGGTGCCGGCCACGCGTTCCGCATGGCGGCCCGAGCCGGGTACCCGAGCCCTCCGGCCCGAATCACCGACGCCGCACCGCAGGTGGGGGCATGTGGCCCTGTCCGACCGGTTCCGACCGGCCATGGTCACCGATGAAGGTCCAGGTGCGGAGGCGGTTGCGTCGGCCGCCGTCGGCGCGGGAACACACCGTGGCCGTCATGACGTCCGCAAGGCCGTGACTCGTGCCGGAGCGCCCGGCTACCGCGCGCGCGACCGCACGGCCGAGATCGCCTCCTCCACCTCCGTGATCGCCTGGCGGGCGACGACGGCGAAGCCGTCTGTGTTCTCCGGTTCGGTCCACCGCTCGTAAGCCATCTTCAGTGCCAGGATGCCCAGGTGCGCGCTCACCTCGGCCAGCAGGCCGGGGGCGCCGCGGCGCTCCATGGCCGCCGACAGCGCGGCGGTCAGGCTCATGCTCTTGAGGCCCTCGCGCTCTCGGAGGTCGGGGTGGGCGTCGATCACCGTCCGTCTGCGGGCCACTGCCGAGCGACGTTCGGATATGAAGACCTCTTGGCCCACTGCGTCAAGGGCGTACCCCATCGCCTGGAGCGGACCGGCCTGGGGCGGGGCTGCGGCGATCCCGGCCAGCAACGGCTCCAGCAGCGCGTCCTCGCCGAAGAGTACGTCGCGCTTGTCCTTGAAATGCCGGAAGAAACTGCTCTTGGCGAGACCGGCACGTTGCGCGATGTCCTGCACGGTCGTGTTCTCGTAGCCGCGCTCGGCGAAGAGTTCGAGCGCGGCGTCAGACAGCCGTTGCGACGCATTGGGTTCCCAGCGAGCCATGGCCCCATCCTATGGGACTTTGTCTCATCACGATGTACAGTGACGAGACAAAGTCCCATCAGTAGGAGTGGAGCTTCCCCATGAACCGAGCCGTGGTGCACCAGGCGTTCGGCGGGCCCGAGGTCCTTGAGCTGCGTGAGGCCCCCGAGCCGCACGCGAAGGCGGGCGAGGTCCGCGTGAAGGTGGCCGTGGTCGGTCTCAACCCGATGGACTGGATCCTCACCTCGATGCCCGAGATAGCCGAGCGGTTCGGCATCTTTCTGCCGGCCGGCTTCGCGACCGACTTCGCCGGCACCGTGGACGAGGTCGGCGAGGGCGTGACCGGCTTCGCCGTGGGCGACCGCGTCTACGGCGGGGCGCTGGGCCGGGCCGCCGCCGACCACGCGGTGGTCAACCTCGCGACGGACACGATCCTGCACACGCCCGAAGGGATCAGCGACGAGGTCGCCGCCACGCTGTCGGTGGCCGGCATGACAGCCTCGGCCGCCCTCGCGGCGATCGACGTGCAGGCCGGCGACACGGTGCTGATCGGGAACGCCTCCGGTGGCGTGGGCGTGCTGGCCGTCCAGCTCGCCAGGCTCGCCGGCGCCCGGGTGATCGGCACCGCTTCCAGGTCGACCTTCGACTTCATCGGGCGTCTCGGAGCAGAAGGCGTGGCCTACGGCGACGGCCTGGCCGACCGGGTGCGTGACATCGCTCCCGACGGGATCAGCGCAGCCACCGACCTGTTCGGCACCGAGACCGCCGAGGCCGCCCTGGCCCTCGGCGTACCCGCCGAGCGGATCTCCACCATCGCCGCGGGCCCCAACCCGCCCGGCGGCGTCAAAGCCACCGGCGGCTTCAATGGCACCCCCGAGGACCTGAAGCGGATCACCGACGGCATCGCCGCCGGTGACATCACCGTGCCCATCGCGGCCACCTTCCCCATCCGGCAGATCCAGGACGCCGTGCGGCAGCAGGCCGACCGTCACGTCCACGGGAAGATCATCGTCACCCTGTGAGCACGTGGCACGGGCCGCGCCTCCCGAAGAGCGGGAGGCACGGCCCTACCTGACCACCACCCTGCACGAAAACGACCTGCGCACCGCACCCGACGGCCGGCCACCGATCACCCGTGTCAAGAAGGCTGCGGGTCAAGACACCTGGGCGCGGGAGACGGCGGGCTCCGTGGGGTTGCGCAGGTCCTCCGCCGCGTCCGCGACCCGGCGGATCAGGTCGAAGAACCGGCTCTGCTCCTCGGGCGACAGCGGGGCGAGGAAGACCTGGTTCATCCTCGCGGTGCGGACGGCGAGCCTGCGGTGCGTGCGCAGGCCGTCGTCGGTGAGGCGAAGCAGGAACCGGCGCCCGTCCTGCGGGTCGCGCACCTTGTCGAGGAGCCCGCGCCGGCCCAGCCGGCTGATGACCTCGGCAATGGTCGAGCGGTCCAGGCCCACCCGCTCCCCCACGGTCCGCTGGTCCAGTCCCGGCTCGGCGACCAGCGCGTTCAGCACGGCGAACTGCGGCGAGGTGATCTCCTCCGAGACCATCGTGTTCCACAGCAGGTAGTGGGCCTGCTGCAGCCGCCGGGCCAGGTGCCCGGGGTGGGTGGTGAGGTCCACCGCGGCCATATACGCTCCCGTGATCCGAATTCGTTGGTGCACTGAACGATACTCCCGGCCGCCTGTCCTGTCTGTGCACCCGTCTGCCATCGGCCCAGGTCTTGACTGGTGCCGAGGCGAGTGGCAGCGTGGCAGGCATCTCACGAAATGCTCAGTGCCCTGACTATCTGGCTGAGATCCCCACGCCCCTGACGGGGCGCTCACGCTGAGGACTTCCTGTGCCACTCACCCAAGCCGACATCGACGCCGAGATCGCCGCCGAGCACGCCGCCTACGAGAAGCGGGTGGCCGAAGGGGCCCCCGTCGAACACCACCCCCGCCGGGACTACGCCCCCTACCGTTCCTCCGTCCTCCGGCACCCGAAACAACCCCTGGTCGCCATCGACACGACCAGGGACCCGGAGCTGGTGGAGCTGCACTCCCCCGCGTTCGGGGAGCGGGACATCACCGGGATAGACAATGACCTGACCCGGCAGCACAGCGGGGAGCCGATCGGTGAGCGGATCACCGTGTCCGGGCGGCTGCTGGACCGGACCGGCCGGCCGGTGCGGGGGCAGCTGATCGAGATCTGGCAGGCCAACTCGGCGGGCCGCTACGCGCACCAGCGCGAGCAGCACGACGCCCCGCTGGACCCGAACTTCACGGGGGTGGGCCGGACGATCACCGACGCCGACGGCGGCTACCACTTCACCACCATCCAGCCGGGCCCCTACCCCTGGCGCAACCACCTCAACGCGTGGCGTCCGGCGCACATCCACTTCTCGATGTTCGGTACGGCGTTCACGCAGCGGCTGGTGACACAGATGTACTTCCCGAGCGACCCGCTGTTCCCGTACGACCCGATCATCCAGTCGGTCACCGACGACGCGGCCCGGCAGCGTCTGGTCGCGACCTACGACCACGGCCTGTCCGTGCCGGAGTTCTCGATGGGCTACCGCTGGGACATCGTGCTGGACGGCCCCGCCGCCACCTGGATCGAAGAAGGACGCTGACCCGCCATGACGAAGACCGACACGGGCAGCCCGGAAAACGTGCTGCCCACCCCGTCGCACACGGTCGGCCCGTTCTACGGGTACGCGCTGCCGTTCCGCGGCGGCGAGGACATCGCGCCCCTCGGGCACCCGGACACGATCACGGTCCACGGCTACGTCCTCGACGGCGCGGGCGAACCGCTGCCCGACGCGCTCGTGGAGCTGTGGGGGGCCGACCCGGACGGGAACGTGTCCACGACCGACGGTTCGCTCCGGCGCGACCCGGCGACCGGCGACCACCTCGGCCGCAACGGCGTGGAGTTCACCGGCTGGGGCCGGATCCAGACGGACACGAACGGACACTGGTACGCGCGCACGCTGCGGCCCGGCGCCCGCGGCGGCAGCGCGCCCTACCTCAGCGTGTGCGTGTTCGCGCGCGGGCTGCTGGTGCACCTGTTCACCCGGATCTACCTGCCGGGCGACGACGCGGCGCTCGCCGCCGACCCGCTGCTCACCCGGGTGGGCGAGCGACGCGACACGCTGGTCGCCGCCGACGAGGGCCGCGGGACCTACCGTTTCGACATCCGCCTTCAGGGCGAGGGCGAGACGGTCTTCCTGGAGTTCCAGTGAGTTCAGTGGAGTACGGCGGCGGTGACGACGCCGGGCTGCTCGGCCCCGGCTGGTCCGGCTCCGCCGCCGCGGCCGCGACCGGCGACCGTGCCTGGCTGCGGGCGCTCCTCGACGCGGAGGCGGCCCTCACCCGCGCCCAGGCAACCCTCGGGCAGGCCCCGGCCGCGGCCGCGACGGCCGTGACCGAGGCGGCCGATCCCGGACGGTTCGACGCCGGCGCCCTCGCGGAGCGCGGGCGCGGCGGCGGCAACCCGGTCATCCCGCTGGTCGCGGACCTCACCAAGGCGGTCGGCCCGGAGCACGGGCCGTACGTGCACCGGGGCGCGACCAGCCAGGACATCATGGACACCGCGACGATGCTGGTCGCCGCCCGCACCCTGGACCTCATCCGCGCCGACCTCGGCCGCACCGCGCAGGCGCTGGCCCGGCTCGCCGCCGCGCACCGCGACACGCCGATGCCGGGCCGCACCCTCACCCAGCACGCCGTACCGACGACCTTCGGGCTGAAGGCGGCCGGCTGGCGCTCGCTGGTCCTCGACGCCCGAGACCGCGTGACACGGGTGAGGGAGTCGCTGCCCGCCCAACTCGGCGGCGCGGCGGGTACGCTGGCCGCCTTCGGGGCGTACGGCGCGGAACACGCCGAGCAGCTGCCGGCCGCGTACGCCCGTGAACTCGGCCTGACCGCACCGCTGTTGCCCTGGCACACCCTGCGGACACCGATCGCGGACCTGGCCGGGTGCCTCGCCTTCACGGCCGGGGCGCTGGGGAAGACGGCCGCGGACGTGCTGATCCTGTCCCGTACCGAGATCGGCGAGGTCGCGGAGGGCAGCGGGGGCGGGTCGTCGGCGATGCCGCACAAGGCCAATCCCGTGCGCGCGACGCTGGTCGCGGCGGCCGCCCGGCGCGCTCCGCAGCTCGCGGCCGTCCTGTACGGCTCGATGGCCGCGGCGGACGAGCGGCCGGCCGGTGCCTGGCACGCCGAGTGGGAGCCGCTGCGGGATCTGCTGCGGACCGTCGGCGGCGCGGCGCGGGACGCGGCGGAGCTGGCGGAGGGACTGCGGGTGCACCCGGAGGCGATGCGCCGCAACCTCGACCTCACCCACGGGCTGATCGTCTCGGAGCGGCTCTCGGCCGAACTGACCCCCGTACTGGGCCGGGCCCGCGCCAAGTCGCTGCTCACCGAACTGGCCGGCCGCACCCACACCGAGCACCGCACGCTGCGTGAACTGCTGGCCGAGGAACCCGACCTGACGGACGTCGACATCGACAGCCTGACCGATCCCGCCCGTTACACCGGTGCCGCCGGTGTGCTCACCGACCGTGCTCTGGAGCGACGTTGACCGAGAACCTCCTCAACCACCGCGTCGAGGGCGCCGATTCGGCTCCCCCGCTGCTCCTCGGGCCGTCGCTCGGCACCTCGTACGCCCTGTGGGACGCCGTGGCGCCCGAACTGTCCAGTGCGCACCGCGTCGTGCGCTGGGACCTGCCGGGACACGGCGGTTCGGCGCCCGGCCTGATCAAGGCGGGGGCGACCGTCGGTGACCTCGCCGGTCTGGTGCTCGCACTCGCCGACGCGCTCGGCATCCAGCGGTTCGCCTACGCGGGGGTGTCACTGGGCGGTGCCGTGGGACTGCACCTGGCCGTCCACCACCCGGACCGGCTGGAGAACCTGGCGGTGATCTGCTCCTCGGCCCACTTCGGCGGGTCCCGGCCGTGGGAGGAGCGCGCCGACCGCGTGCGCCGGGAGGGGGTGGAGTGGCTGGCCGAGAACGCCCCCGGCCGCTGGTTCACCCCCGGCTTCACCGTGCCGCGGCTGATCGAGGACCAGCGGTCGGCCGACCCGGAGGCGTACGCCGCCTGCTGCGACGCGCTGGCCGCCTTCGACCTGCGCGACCGGCTCGGCGAGATCGCCGTCCCGACCCTGCTGATCGCCGGCCGGCAGGACCAGGCGACCCCGCCGCCGCACCTGCGCGAACTCGCGGACGCGGTCGCCGCGTCCACCCTGGTCGAGCTGCCGGGCGCGGCGCATCTGGCGCCCGCGCAGTGCCCCGAGGCCGTCCTCACCGCGCTCCGCTCCCACCTCGACGGTGGCGCCGGGCGCGGGATGGCCGTACGCCGGGAGGTGCTCGGCGACGCGCACGTCGACCGGGCCCAGGCCCGGCAGACCCCGTTCACGGCTCGCTTCCAGGACTTCATCGCGCGCTACGCCTGGAGCGAGATCTGGACCGACCCCACCCTCTCCCGCCGCGAACGCAGCATGATCACCCTCACCGCGCTGGTCGCCCACGGCCACTACGACGAGCTGGCCATGCATGTGCGGGCGGCCCGGCGCAACGGGCTGACGCCGGAGGAGATCGGCGCGGTGCTGCTGCAGACGGCCGTCTACTGCGGCGTCCCGGCGGCGAACTCGGCGTTCGCGACGGCCCAGCGGGTGCTGGCGGAAGAGGAAGGGTGACCCTGCCGGGGAGGGGCACATGTGCGGGCACTGTGCCTACGGCGGGGGTAGGTCCACCATCCTGATCACGGGCGCCACCGCCGGGCTCGGCCGGTACGTCGCCTTCGCACCGGTCCGTGCGGGCCACCTCGTCCTCCGGGAGGTGCAGAAACGCCCCTCAGCGGTCACCGGCCGACTCCTCGCGCTGTGGCGCGCCCCGCAGGGGCGCCGGGAACCGCGCGGCCAGCTCCCACCCGCCCGCACCCCGCGGCGAACCGGTCAACGCAACCCCCGTCCCGTCTCCAGGACCTCCCTGGCCTGAGCGACCAACCCGTCGGCCCCACACGACCGGGCCAACGCCAGACCCCTGTTCAACTCGGCCACCGACCGCGCGGCGATCCCGTACTCCACCCGAGCCGCCGCATGCTCGTACTGGCAGGGCGACGCCTCCAGATACGCCACCGCCTGCGAGGCCAGCCGCACCTGTCGCTGCCCGGTCTCCAGCGCGGCAGCGCACCGCAGCGCCTCGCCGATCGCGGTGTCCGTGCCGAACCGCTCGGCCTGCCGCCGCGCGTCACTCGCCAGGCGCGCCGCCCGCACCGGGTCCTCGTTCGCGAGGGCGCGAGCGAGGTCGAGCGCCCAGGGCACCACCACGGGGTTGAAGTGGCCGCGCGCGGCGGCCGCCTTCTCCGCCGACTCCAGTTCGTTCACGGCCTCCTTCGTGCGGCCGACGGCGAGCAGCAGCCGGCCGCGCACCGACCGCGGGTCCGGCATGACGATGGTGGAGGGGTACGGCGGTGCGAAGCCGTACTGCTCGGCGGTCTCCCAGGCCTGCTGCACATGGCCGCGGGCGAGCAGCGTGTCGACGAGGTTGCAGGTGGCGGTCCAGTACAGGGGCAGCCGACGGCCGACCCGCTCGGCGATCCGCAGGGACTCCCGCAGCGAGGTCTCCGCGTCCCGCAGCCGGCCGCGCCTGCGGTGGCCCAGGCCGACGTAGGCGTGGGCGAGGGCGAGATGGCCGCCGCTCCAGCCGGCGGACTCGTAGGACCGCAGGGCCTCGTTGTACAGGCTCTCCGCGCGGTCGAGGCGGTCGGCGTAGACGTAGGAGCTGGCGAGCATCAACAGGAGTTCGATGCCCCACTCGGTGTCGGTCCAGCCGAGTCCGGGTGCGAGCCGGCCGTTGACGAGGGCGCGGTCGCACAGCTCGACCACCTCCTCGGCGCTGCCACCCTGGATGAGCAGGTCGAAGCCGCGCAGCATGAGCAGGGCGCGCTCGGAGTTGTCGCGCCCGGTGCAGGTGGCGGCGAGGGCGGCGAGCCGTTCGGAGCGGCGGGGGGAGACGGCCTCGCCGGCGATGCCCTCCCACATGAACTGGACCGCCTGGAGCCGGAGTCTCGCCGGTCCCTCCTCGTGCCGCGCGGCCTCCGCCTCGACCGTGCGGACCGCTTCCTCCAGCTGGTCGTTGTGGAGGAGGGCCTGGGAGAGCCGGAAGACGGCGTCGACGCGTTCGGGACCGGCGAGGCCGTCCATGGCCAGGGCGCTCCGCAGGTGGCCGATGGTGACGGCGGGCTTGGTCAGGAGGGTGGCGCAGCCCAGTTCGTAGAGCACGCGCGCGTGGACCTCGGGGAGGGGCGGTTCGAGCAGGGCGCGTTCGAGGCAGCGGCGGGCCGCGTCCGGGGCGCCGACGGCGAGGTGCTCCTTGGCCGCGTCCCGCAGCTGTTCGACGAGTTCCTCGTCGTCGTCCGGGTGCACCTTCAGCAGGTGGCGGGAGGCCTCGGCGATGCCACGGCCGTCATCGATGACGATCTGGGCGGCGATGCCGTGCATGGCGGTGCACATCGCGGGCGGGATGGAGTTGTAGACGGCGGTGGCGATCAGCGGGTGGACGAACTCCAGGTCGCCGACGTGGGTCCGGGAGCCGGCCGGGTCGGGCTCGGTCAGGATACGGGCGTTGCGCAGCAGCTCCGCGCAGCGTTCGGCGTCGTCCAGCGCCATGCTGGCGAGCTGGGCGACGAGGTCGACGCAGATGCCGGTGCCGAGGATGGCGGCGGCCCAGGCGAACCGGGTGGCGTCGACGCCGAGGCCTTCGAGCCGGGTGACGAGTCCGCCGCCCCTGGCCGACCGGTTGAGGGCGCGCAGTTCGCCGGCCCTGGCCTCGACGGGGTCGACCTCGCTGTCCTGGACCTTGGCGAGGAGTTCGACGGTCTCGTAGGGGTTGCCGCCGGTGACGGCCCAGACCTCGCGGCAGAACGGGGCGTCGGCGTGCTCGCCGAGGGTGGCGCGGGTCAGGCCCGCGGTGGCGTCCGGGGTGAGGGCGCTGATGGTGCGGACGGGGCGGCCGGCCGCGGCGGCCACGGCGTCGAGCAGGCGGGCGCTGTCACCGCTGACCTCGCCGGGGCGGCGGGCCACCAGGACCAGCACGGACAGGTCGTCGAGGCGTTCGACGAAGGCGGCGAGCCAGGCCAGGGTCTCCTGGTCGGCCCAGTGCGCGTCGTCGAGCAGCAGGACCAGCGGCCAGTCGCGTTTGGCGAGCCGGCGGACGGCGGCGACCAGGCCGTCGCAGACGCCCTGCGGGTCGGCCTGGCGGTCACCGGGGTCCGTTATCCCGAGGGCGGGGCCCGCGATGTCGTACCAGTCGCCCAGGTACTCCCGGGCCTCCTCGGGCAGCAGGGAGACCAGCGCGGGCTGGAGCAGCTGCCGTACCACGTGGAAGGGGACGCTGCGCAGGGTCTCGACGCCCCGCGCGGACCAGACGGTGCAGCCCCGGCGTTCGGCGATGCGGCGGGTCTCGGCCAGCAGCGCGGTCTTGCCGAGCCCGGCCTCGCCGCGCAGGACCAGCAGGTTCCCCGACGTGGAGCGGTCGGCGCACAGGACGTCGAGGGCCTCGGTGACGGCGGCCAGTTCCTCCTCGCGCTCCCAGAGAGGGGCCGTGGCGCCTTCCGGGGACTGCTCCTCCGTCATCCCGCTACCTCCCCAAGTCGCCCGAACGACGTACAGACCACGAGCGTAGCCGTCCTGTTGGCTGTCCGGAGGCGGGTCCGGGCAGCTGTTGCCGTGACGGGTGAGAGCGGGTGCGCCCGGGCGACGCGGAACGGCCCCGACCTGCCGATGTGCAGCTGACGGACCGTCAACGGGCAGGAACATGAGGCTGACTTTCGAAGATCGGGCAGTGGCCGAGCGGAACCGGCCCCTCCAGGCGCTGGCGGCGGGCTCGGCCGGCAATTTCATCGAGTGGTACGAGTTCGGTGTCTACGGCTACGTCGCGACGGTCGTCGCCGAGCGGTTCTTCACCCCGACGGGCGGCGGCGCGGCCGAGGGGCTGGTGCGCACCTACGCCTCGTTCGGGCTGGCGTTCTTCTTCCGGCCGCTGGGCGCGGCCCTGTTCGGCCGGCTGGCGGACCGGCTCGGCCGGCGGCCGGTGCTGGTCCTGGTGGTGACGCTGATGACCGGCGCGACGGCGCTGATCGGCGTGCTGCCCACGTACGCGCAGGCCGGTGCGCTCGCGCCGTGGCTGCTGACGTTGCTGAGGGCGGTTCAGGGGCTGTCGGCCGGCGGGGAGTTCGGCGGCGCGGTGGCGATGCTGACCGAGTGCGCGCCGCCGGGGCGGCGGGGGCTGTACGGGGCATGGCAGTCGTTCACGGTGGCGCTGGGACTGCTGGGCGGGGCGGGGGCGACGGTAGGGCTGTCCGAAATCCTGACGGCTGATCAGTTCGCTTCCTGGGGATGGCGGTTGCCGTTCCTGCTGGCGTTGCCGCTGGGTGCGCTGGCGCTGTGGCTGCGGATCGGTCTGGACGAGACGCCGGAGTTCCGGGAACCGGCCGCGGGCGACGGGCGCGCCGTGCGGGTGCCGCTCCCGGCGGTCGGGCTGGCCGCCGCCCGGGTGATGGGCTGGTCGGCGGCCGGGTACACCTTCCTGGTGGTGCTGCCGTCGTACCTCCAGACGGCGCTGCACACCGGTTTCCGCGAGGCGCTGCTGGCGACCGTGGTGGCGAATCTGGGGTTCGCGGCGGCGATCCTGCCGGCGGGGGCGCTCAGCGACCGGGTGGGGCGGCGGCCGGTGATGCTGGCGGGCGCCGGGCTGGTGGTGCTGCTGGCACTGCCGCTGCTCGGCCTCCTGCAGGACCCGGGGACCCCGGCCGCCCTGAAGGGTGCCGCCCTGTGCGGGGCGGGTGCCGTGGTGGGGCTGATGGCCGGCCCCGGGCCCGCGCTGCTGGCCGAGATGTTCCCGGCGCGGGCCCGCTGCACGGGCCTCGGACTCGCCTACGCCCTGTCCAATGCCGTGTTCTCGGGCTGTGCGGGCCTCATCATCACGGAGGCGGTGCGACGCACCGGGGACCTCGACGTGCCCGGTTACTACGCGGCGGCGACCTGCGCGGTCAGCGTGCTCGCGCTGCTCGGGCCGCAGCGGGTGAAGCCGGGTTGAGAGGCAGGTGGAGACAGTGCTGGTGATCGGCCAGATGTCCGGGACGTCGTACGACGCGGTGGACGCGGCCGCGGCCGAGCTGCGGCTGCTGGACGGCACGCTGCTGCTGAAGCCGCTGGGCATGGTGAGCACGCCGTACGACGCGGAGTTGCGGGAGGCGCTCGCCGGGGCGCTGCCGCCGGCCGCCGTGCCGCTGGCGCGGGTGTGTCTGCTGGACACCCGGATCGGGCAGGCGTTCGCGGCCGCCGCGGTCCGGGCGAACCGGGTACTGTGCGGGGGGCGAGCCGACCTGGTGGCCTCGCACGGGCAGACGGTCTACCACTGGGCGGACGGCGGCCGGGTGCACGGCACGCTCCAGCTCGGGCAGCCGGCCTGGATCGCGGAGGCGACGGGGCTGCCGGTGGTCGCCGACTTCCGGCCGCGCGACGTGGCCGCCGGGGGCCAGGGCGCTCCCCTGGTGAGCCTCGTCGACCTGCTGTGGCTGCGCGGGCGGCCGGGGACGCCGGTGGCGCTGAACCTGGGCGGGATCGCCAACCTCACCGCGCCCGACGGCACGGCCTTCGACACCGGGCCCGGGTGCGCGCTGCTGGACGCGGCGGTCCGGGAGTTCACCGGAGGGCGGCTGGCGTACGACGTGGACGGGGCACTGGCGGCACGCGGCCGTCCGCACGGGCCGCTGCTCGAAGAGCTGCTGGCGGAGCCGTACTACGCGCTGCCCGCGCCGAAGACGACCGGCAAGGAGCTGTTCCACGCCGGGTACTGGCGGCCGTCGGCGGGGCTGTCGGCGGAGGACGCGCTGGCGACGCTCACCCTGCTCACCGCCCGCACGGTGGCGGACGCGGTGCGGGGGTTGGCGGCGACGGAGGTGATCGCGTCGGGCGGCGGCACCCGCAACCCGGTGCTGATGCGGATGCTGGGCGAGCTGCTGCCCGGGATCCCGGTGCGCGTCTCCGACGAACTGGGCCTGCCCGCGGCGGCGAAGGAGGCGTACGCCTTCGCGGTCCTCGGCTTCCTCACCGCGCACGGCCTCGCGGGCACGGCCCCCAGCGCCACCGGCGCCCGCCACCCGAGCGTCCTCGGCTCCCTGACACCGGGCCGGAACGGCCTGCGCCTCCCGGCCCCGGCAGCGGGGCCGCCGGTGCGGCTGCGGATCGAGTGAACGGATCGGACCGGATCGGACCGGACCGGACCGGACCGGACCGGACCGGACCGGCGGATCGTCCGGAGCCCACTCACAAGGGCATAGATCGCATCATCAGAACATCGCTGGATCCTCTCATCCGACTTTCACCGATGCCTCATACGGTGGGGGCATGACGCAGGTGACTCCTCCCGGGTGGTATCCCGATCCCGGGCAGACAAGTGACGGTCCGGCCACCGAACGCTGGTGGGACGGCAAGGCCTGGACGGAGCAGACCCGGCCCGCCGGCGCGGCCGCGGACTGGGGTCCCCCGCCGCAGCCGCCGGCCGACGGGGCCCAGCAGCCCTTCCCGGCCGGGGAAGGCACCCCGGTCCCGCCGGCTTACCCCGCCTACCCGGCCTACGCCGCTTACCCGGCCGACCCGGCCCACCCCGCGTACCCGGGTCATCCCGGCTACCCGGCGCCGCCGGCCCCCGCCCGTCGCGGGCTGCGCACCGGCATCGCCGTCGGGGTGGCCGTGGCGGTGCTCGCCGCCATCGGGGTGGGCGTATGGGCGCTGACCGGCGACGGCGGCGACAACGGCGGCCGGCAGGCCTCGCAGCAGGGCACGGGCGGCCAGGGCGGGTTCGGCCAGGGCGGTCCCGAAGGGCAGAGCGGCGGCCAGGGCTTCCCGTTCGGCGGGTCGGGCGGCGGCTCGGGCTCCGGCGGCACCGGCGGGGGCGGCTCGCCGTCCCCGGACGAGTCCGAGGCGCCGAAGATCAAGGGCGGCGGCACGGTGCCGGACTCGACCGACGCCATCAGCATCCCCGTGCCGGACGGCTGGACCGGGCAGGCGATCGACTACGGCGCCCAGGTGACCTCCGACGACTCCTACAAGTGCCCCGGCGACTCGTCCCAGACCTGCACGGCCGGCGGTGCCTACTCACGGCCCGCCGTGCTGCTGGGCACCCAGGGGGACACCGCCGAGCAGGTCGCCAAGGCGGACATCTCGGCCAACGCGCAAGAGTCGTACGGCAAGGGCTACGGCTCGATCACCTCCCACCAGGTGCTGGCCTCCAAGGCGGTCACCGTGGCCGGGCAGCAGGGGTACATGGTGCGCTGGAAGGCGATCACCAGCAAGGGCGCCGACGGCTACGTCGAGTCGCTGGCCTTCCCGTCGCCCGCGAACGCCCGGCAGATCGTCGTGGTCCGGTTCGGCGTCGACGTCGGCCAGAAGGAGTCGGTCATCGACACGATCACCAGCGGCATCAAGGTGTCCTCGGGCAGCGGCGCCGGGCAGAACACCTGACCGGCCGCGGACAGTGATCGGCCGGGTGGGGTGCCCCTCCGCTCAAAGGGGCGCCCCACCCGGCCGGGGGGTGCGCGCCGCCCCCGTCCCCACGGTGCGGCGCGACCAGGTCACCGTCCAGTCATCCCGTGGACGGCGGCCCGGGTCTCAGGTCAGTCCGAGTGCGGGCAGCGCGACGGCCTCCACGAAGCGGACGAGGTAGTCGGCGTCGGCGTAGTCGCCGGTGAGCACGGGACGTACCCGCAGCACGCCGAACATCATGGCGGGCACGTAGTCCAGCGCGGGATGCCCCTCGGGCACCTCGCCGCGCACGACAGCGCGGTGCAGGATCTCCTGGAGCGCGGCGATCTCGGGTTCGACGAGAGCCTCGCGGAGCGCCTGCGCCAGTTCCGCGTCCGAGTGCACCGCGTGGCCGAGCGCCGAGAGCAGCTTGGTGTCCTTGCGGGACCAGTCGCCCGCGACCCGCGCCACCTCCCGCAGGTCCTCGGCGAGTGAGCCGGTGTCGACACCGGCGAAGCGCACCTCGCGGTTGGCGCGCAGCGCGGCCGCGACGAACTGCGGTTTCGTCTTCCACTGGCGGTAGAGGGTGGACTTGCTGCAGCGGGTGCTGGCGGCGATCCCCTCCATGGAGACGGAGTCGTAGCCGCACTCGCGGATCTGTTCGAGCACGGCGTCGAAGAACTCCCGCTCACGCTCCGGCGTGATCTTGGAGCGGCGCGAGGCTGCGACCGTCTCCGGTCCGTCCGCGGCCTGCGACGTCATGTGCTCTTCTCCTCACTCGCGCATCACGTGCGGATCACTTCCGCCTCGCCCGCCGTTCGGCCGACGCGGAAACCTACAACCAGTGTGGCCTACGTCTATCGATACGCCACTGTACCGGTACTCGACCGTATCGGTACAGTGGCGTATCGGTACGCTTCCGTATCGAAGAGTCCGGGCCACCGTCCGGCACTCGCACAGCACCACCGTCAGTGAGGGGGCCTGGGATGAGATCCCAGTCCGAGCCTGCCGCGGCGGAGCCGGGCGCGATAGCCCGGCCACCGCTCGTCCGTGAGCTCCTGCTCGTCGCAGGGCTCTTCCTCGTCTACAAGTTCGGGCGCCAGCTGGCCACCGGCCATACCGCCGAGGCCTCGCACAACGCCCATCGGATCTGGGACCTGGAACGGACGCTGCACCTGCCCTCGGAGGTCGACGTGCAGTCCGCACTGCTGCACGGCGACACCCTCGTCCACCTGGCCAACACCTACTACGCCACGGTTCATTTCCCGGCCACGCTGGCCTTCCTGGTCTGGCTCTACCTGAAGCGCCCCGCGCACTACGTCTGGGCCCGCCGGGTCCTCGCCCTGGTGACCGCGGCCGCCCTGGTGCTGCCCTTCACCTTCCCGCTGGCGCCGCCCCGGATGCTGGCCGCGAGCGGCCTGGTCGACACCGCCCGCATCTACGGACCCTCGGTCTACGGCCCGCCGAACAGCGACCACCTCTCCAACCAGTTCGCGGCGATGCCCTCGCTGCACTTCGGCTGGGCCCTGATGGTGGCGATCGGCCTGATCGTCGCCACCCGCTCCCGCCTGCGCTGGCTGTGGCTGCTGCACCCCGCGATCACCCTGCTGGTGATCGTCGGCACCGCGAACCACTACTGGCTGGACGCGGTCGTCGCCACCGCGATGCTCGGCGCCGCCCTCGCCCTCATCCACCCGCCTCACCGCACGACCACCACGGCCGGACGCGGCACCCGGCATCTCGTCGCCGAGGAGCCCGCGTTGGCGGGGGCGGGCCGATGAGCACCGCTGCCGTCGTCGCCGTCGCGCTGTCGCTGGTCTCCGCCGTGGCCTACGCGGCCGCCGCCGTCGCCCAGGAACGACTCGCGGCCAGGACCTCCGCCACCGGTCTGCTGCGGCTGCTCGGCAGCGGCGCCTGGTGGGCGGCGGTGGGCCTGAACGCCGGCGCCGCCCTGCTGCACGTCGTCGCCCTCAAGTACGGTCCGCTGACCCTCGTCCAGCCCCTGGGCGCACTCACTCTGGTCGCGGCCGTGCCGATGGGCGCGCGGGCGGCCGGCCGCCGGGTCACCGCGACGGAGTGGCGGGGCACCGGCCTCACCCTGCTCGGCCTGGGCGCCCTCCTCGTCACGGCCTCGGGTCCGGCGCCCCACCAGGTACTGAGCCTCACCGAGGCGCTCGCCGTCGCCGGTACGACGGCCGCCCTCATCGGCGTCCTCTCCCGCCCCGGCACCCGGCCGGGCCTGCGCCACGCCACCGCGTCCGGCTTCGCCTCGGGCGTGGCGTCGGCCCTCACCCAGACGGTGACGGTGGCGGCCACCGACCGCTCGGGCCCGGTCCTGAGCGCCGAGGTGATCGTGGTGGCCCTGCTGGTGGCCGCGTTCGCGGTCGGCGGCCTGCTGCTCTCCCAGACCGCCTACCGCGGTGGCCTGGGCGCCCCCCTGGCGATGGTCACCCTCGCCAACCCGCTCGCGGCCGCGGTCATCGGCCTGACCCTGCTCGGCCAGGGCCTCCAGGACGGCGCCTGGGGCATCCTGCTCGCCCTGACCGGCGCGGGCCTCGCCTCCTGGGGTGTGGTCCTGCTGACCCGCGTGACACCACCGGCACCGGTCACCGAACCGGACGACGAACACCCGGTCGCAGCACTCCTGGCGCTTGACCCCACCCTGCTCCCCCACCAGCCGACGGAACGGAAGAAACTGACGGCTCTCTGAGCGCCCCGAAGGGGCGCGGGGAACTGCGCGACCAGCCGCGAACCACCCGCAGCCGCCCGGCAGCAGTCCCCCACGCCCCTTGCGCGCAGTCTCACACCGTGATGATCGCCGGGTCGCTCACCCCGGGCTTCCCGTTCTCCACATGCCCGGCGAACCGCCGCACGAAGCTCGCGTCCGCCTCCGACGTGACCGTCAGGTCGTACCACCGCTCGCTGTGGTTGAGGTGCACGATGTGCGTCACGACGGCCCCGGCACGCACCGTGAACGTGCGCCCCCGCCCGCCGTACCCGTCGGCCACCGCAAGCTTCACCGTACCGCTGCCCCTGTTGGTGAAGGTCAGCTCGATGTCGTCGCCGTGCGGCCGGGCGGTGACCTCGGGACCCGCCACCTTGCCGGGCCCCTGGAAGGTGCGCAGGAAGCCGTTCGGGCCGTGCACGGTCAGGTCGTACGCCCCGCCCGAGTACACCGTGTTCCAGGTGTCGGCGACGGACTTGCCGGCCTCGGTCGTGTAGCTCCACGGCCCGTCGCCGCGGCTGTTGGAGGTGACCAGGAAGGCGGCACCGGCCTGCGCGCCCGACGCGAACGTGAGCGTGAACTTGCCTGCCGCCGCGTCCAGCGAACCGTCCACCGACGGGGCGTACTTGAGCGGCCGGGTGGGCCGCGAGCCGCGCTCCTGCTTCGGCAGCGCCGGGTGCGCGGGCGGGGTGGGCACATAGTCCGGGTGGCGGTTGCCGTCCGGCGGCCGGTAGCCGTCCGTGGACGGCAGCGCGACCGGCTTGGTGTCCTTGCGGGAGAAGTCGAAGGCCGAGGTCAGGTCGCCGCTGACGGTGCGCCGCCAGGGCGAGATGTTGGGCTCGTGGACGCCGAAGCGGGCCTCCATGAACCGGATGATCGAGGTGTGGTCGAGCGTCTCGGAGCAGACGTAGCCGCCCTTGCTCCACGGGGAGACGACGAGCATCGGGACGCGCTGGCCGAGGCCGTAGGCGCCGGCGGGGTGCGCGGCGTTGCCGGCGAAGAGGTCCAGGCTCGGGTCGACCGTGGACTTGCCCTGCGCGGCGGAGGACGGCGGGAACGGCGGGATCAGGTGGTCGAAGAAGCCGTCGTTCTCGTCGTAGGTGATGAACAGGGCCGTCTTCGCCCACACCTTCGGGTCGGCGGTGAGCGCGTCGAGGACCTGGGAGACGTACCAGGCGCCGTAGTTGGCGGGCCAGTTGGGGTGCTCGGTGAAGGCCTCGGGAGCGACCACCCAGGAGATCTGCGGCAGCTCGCCGGCCTTGACGTCGGCCTTCAGCCGGTCGAAGAAGCCCTCGCCCTTGGTCGCGTCGGTGCCGGTGCGGGCCTTGTCGTACAGCGGGTCGCCGGGCTGGGCGTTCTGGTACTGCTTGAAGTACAGCAGCGAGTTGTCGCCGTAGTTGCCGCGGTAGGCGTCCTGGATCCAGCCCCAGCCGCCGGCCGCGTCCAGGCCGTCGCCGACGTCCTGGTAGATCTTCCAGGAGACGCCGGCCTTCTCCAGGCGCTCCGGGTACGTCGTCCAGCTGTAGCCGGCCTCGTCGTTGCCGAGGACCGGGCCGCCACCCTGGCCGTCGTTGCCCGTGTACCCCGTCCACATGTAGTAGCGGTTCGGGTCGGTGGAGCCCATGAACGAGCAGTGGTAGGCGTCGCAGATGGTGAAGGCGTCGGCGAGGGCGTAGTGGAACGGGATGTCGTCCCGGTTCAGGAACGCCATGGTCGTGGCGCCCTTGGCCGGCACCCACTTGTCGTACTTGCCGCCGCCGACCGCGGTGTGCGTGTCGTTCCAGCCGTGCGGGAGGTCCTGGAGGAAGGCGAGGCCAAGGTCGTCGGCGTCCGGGTGGAAGGGCAGGATGTCCTTCGTGCCGTCCGACTGCTTCCACACGGACTTGTTGTTCTGGGTGACCGACCGCGGGTCGCCGAAGCCGCGGACGCCGCTGAGGGTGCCGAAGTAGTGGTCGAACGAACGGTTCTCCTGCATCAGGACGACGATGTGCTCGACGTCCTGGATCGACCCGGTGCGGTGGTTCGCGGGCAGCGCGGCGGCGCGCTGGATGCTGCTGGACAGCGCGGTGAACGCCGTGGTGGCGCCCGCGAGTTGGAGGAATCGGCGCCGGTTGACTTCGGGCATGGGTGAGCGACCTCTCATCCTGACGCACGGGTGGGCCGGAACAGGGCGGATTGTGCGCGGGTGCGAGTGTTCCAAGGGCATCGAACGTCAGGGAAGGGTCAGGTGGCGCGGATGTGAAAGTCGGCGGTACGCGAGGTGGGTAATCGGTGAGCGGGAGGAGCCGGCCGCGGCGGGGGCGGTGACCGCGGCCGGCCCGGTGCCTCAGCTGATGAAGGAACCCGCGGCGCAGGCGCTCGCCGTCACCCACTGGTGGGACAGGATGTTGTCGTTCATGTTGTTGCCGTCGGTGAAGTGGTCGCGGGTGAGGTCGTCCACGTAGAGCTCGCCCGGCTTCAGGCAGCCGTAGCCGCCCGAGTAGTTGGCGTAGTAGTAGAACGCGACGACGTCCTTGCCGCCGACATAGCCGCTGTTCATCACGGAGGAGGCGACGTTGCCGACGCCCTGGAACCCGCCGGAGTTGTCGGCCCAGTTGGCGTCGTTGCCCGCGGAGACGCCCAGCAGGCCGCCCGCGCAGTCCCAGTCGCGCCAGGCCCGCACGTTGCCGTCGCGGCCGGGCCAGGCCGCGTTGCAGCCGGCGGAGGCGTGCGCGTTCGCCGGCACGGCGAAGCCGACGGCCGCGAGCGCCAGGGTGGTGAGGGCGAGGGTCGTTTTGCGCATGATGAGTCCCGTTCTGCCTCGTCGGAGGCGGTCGGTGTGGGAGGGGGGCCGCGGCGGTCGCCGCGGGGTTCATGGGGTGGCGGCAGGTGTCAGGTGCGAGCGGGCACGATCCGCTCGGCACGCTCCAGCGCCTTGAGGCGCACCTGCCGGTAGGCGTCCAGCCGGGCGCCGTACTCGCCGTCCAGCTGGGCCAGGTAGTGGGCCTCGCGGTCCTGGCCCACGGACCTGAGGGAGACCTCGCGGGCGCAGGTGGCGTCGGCGACCGCGATCCGGACCTCGGCGGCGAAGTCCCTGGCCTCCTCGGCCCGGGTCCGGAGCGCGGGGTGCTCCCGGGTGGCCTGCCGGGCCGCGTCCGGGTCGTGGTAGGGGTGGCCGGCCCGCCGCATGCAGGCGGACCAGGCGTGCACGGCGGCGGTGAAGCGCGGGTCGTGCAGAAGCTTGCCGACGTAGAGCGGGCGCAGGTTGCTCGCGGTGGTGTCGAGCCGGAACCAGGTCGCCGGGTCGCCGTACAGCCGCCGCTCCGCCTCGCCGTCGCAGCCGCCGGTCTGCTTGCTGACCCGGCCCCCGCCCGGGATGTCGGTGCGCAGCAGTTCGGCCTGCCGGCCGCCGTCGAGGGCGGTGTCGTACGCGGCCCGCCGGGCGGCGGTGAGGCCCTTGCGGTAGGCGCTGTTGGGGTTGTGCAGCCGGGCGCGGTCCTCCTTCGCGGTGATCCGGCTGCCGTATCCGTGGGCGCGGGCCCAGCGCACGTCGTCCTGGACGTAGCCGAGCGGCCTGCTCTCGGTCAGGCTCAGCGGGGGGTCCGTCCAGTAGCGGAACCCGTGGCGGGCCATGCACCGGGCGACCAGGCGCTGTTCGGCGTCGGAGACCCGCAGGTCCTCCGCGTAGGTGAGGTCGCGGACCCGGTGCGCGGCGGCGGGGGACGGGCCGCCGCCGGACCCCCGGGCGCAGCCGGTGAGGGTGAGCGCGGCCACGGCTGCGACGGCGCTCAGCTGTGCGGCCCTTCGGCGGACGGCGGTGCGCTTCATCGGAACGGCTCCCTGTGCGTAGCGCGAACGGCGGTGTGCTTACGGGCCGTTGACGCTCTCGGCGGCCCGTTCGTATGACCTGCCGTCGCGGTGGATCGCGAGCGTTGGCGGCTCCGGTGACGGATCGGGGCGCGCGGTCATACGAGAGCCGGCCGGCATCCGTCTCCCGCACAGGGGCCGCTGTGGCCAACCGCAGAATCCGGCCAACTGCGGCAGAGGGGAGAGCGGTTCCCACGGCGCCGGCGGACCGGGTGCCGTTCGGCCCACCGGGCGCCGTGGCGGCTCGGTCCGGCCGAACGGGCGGACGGGATCCGGACACGACGGCCCGGCCGTCGGCCTGCCCTGACGGTGGCCGCCGATATCGTTGTCGGCATTCGCGGGGCGGCGATCGGGGACCGATGTTCGAAGTGCGTCTGCTCGGCCCGGTGGAGGTCTGGGAAGGGGGCAGGCGGGCTCCCCTCGGCGGCTCCCGGCCGCTGGCCGTCCTCGCGGCCCTCGTCGTCCACCTGGGCGAGGTCATCTCCACCGAGCGGCTGGTGGACTTCGTGTGGGACGAGGAGGCGCCGGCCACCGCGGGCGCCCTGGTCGCCACCCATGTCTCCGCCGTACGCCGGGCCCTGGCCCGGGTCGGCATCGCCGAGGTGATCCGCACCCGGCCGCCGGGCTACGTCGCCGAGCTGGCCCCGGACCGGGTCGACGCCCGCCGCTTCGAGGACCTCCTCACGACCAGTCGGTCCCTGGGGCGCACGGAGGAGGCCGCCGAGGCGCTCGCCGAGGCGCTGGGGCTGTGGCGGGGCCGGGAGGCGCTGGAGGGGCTCGGCCAGTCGTTCGCCCGGATCGAGGCGGCCCGGCTCGCGGAGCTGCGGCTGGTCGCCCAGGAGGAGTCCTTCGGGCTGGCGCTGGAGCTGGACCGGGCGGACGGCACCATCGCGCCGCTGCTGGCCCACGTGGCCGCGCATCCGCTGCGGGAGCGGCCGCGCGGCCAGCTGATGACCGCCCTGTTCCGCACCGGCCGGGTCTCCGACGCACTGCGTGTCTACCAGGAGGGCCGCGCGGCGCTCCGCGACGAGCTGGGCATCGACCCGGGACCGGAGCTGCGGGCGGTGCACCAGGCGGTCCTCACCCACGACACCGGCGTGCTGGGGAGCGGGCGGGCCGCCCGGCCGGTGCCCGCGCCCCGAAACGGGCGCCCCCGTCCCGCGCCCTCCCATCTCCCGCCCGACATCGCCGACTTCGTGGGCCGGGCGGACCAGGTCAGGTGGGCGACCGAGCTGTTGCGGGGCGTCGGCGACCCCGGCCGGACCGCGCCGCCCATCGGGGTGATCTCCGGACGCTCCGGCATCGGCAAGACGGCCCTCGCCGTGCACGTCGGCCACCGCACCGCCGACCTCTTCCCGGACGGCCGGCTCTTCGTGGACCTGCGGGCCTCCGACGCCACCCCGCTGGACCCCGCGGACGCGCTGGCCCGGCTGCTGCGGGCGATGGGGGTCGACCCGGACACGCTGCCCTCCGGCGTGGCCGAGCTGACCGGCCTGTACCGCACGCACATCGGGCCCCGGCGGGCCCTGATCGTCCTGGACAACGCGGCCGGTGAGGCGCACCTGCGGCCCCTGCTCCCGCCGGGTCCCGGCTCCGCGGTGCTGATCACCAGCCGCCGCAGGCTGGTGGCACTGGAGGGCGCCGCCCATCTGGACCTCGCCGTGCCGGACGAGGCGGAGGCCCTCGACCTGCTGCGCCGGGTGGCCGGCGCGGGGCGGACCGGGGCCGAGCCGGAGCGGGCCGCCGAGATCGTCGCCCTGTGCGGGCGGCTGCCGCTCGCGGTGCGCATCGCCGGTGCTCGGCTCGCCGCCCGCCCGCACTGGGCGCCGGGCCGGCTCGCCGGACGGCTGCGCGACGAGCGCCGCCGGCTCAACGAACTCAGCGCCGGAGACCTGGAACTGCGGGCCAGCCTGGAGCTCGGCTACGCCGACCTGAACCCGCAGGAACGCCGGGCCCTGCGCCGCCTCGCCCTGCTGGAACTGCCCGACTTCGCGGCCTGGATCGCCGCTCCCCTGCTGGCCATAGGGACGGAGGAGGCCGAGGAGGCCGTCGAGCGGCTGGTGGACTGCCACTTCATCGACGTGATCGGCGTGGACGGCACCGGCCTGCCGCGGTACCGCATCCACGACCTCGCCCGCGAACACGCCCGCGAGCGCTGTCTCGTCGAGGAGAGCGCCGAGGACCGCGCCGCCGCGGTGCTGCGGCTGGCCGCGAGTTGGCTGGACCTGGCCCGCAAGGCCGCCGCCCGGGGCCCCGGCGGCGCGGCCCGCCACTTTCCCGAACCGGCCGCCGTCCGCCCGCTCGACCCGGAGACCGAGGCGGCGCTCCTCGCCCGGCCCGCGGCCTGGTTCGCGGCCGAGCAGGCCGGGCTGCTGGCCGCCGTGACGCACTGCGCCGACCACGGCATGGCGCGCACCGCCCGCGATCTCGCCGGGGCGCTGATAGCGAGTTCGGCCGCGCTGTACAACCAGTTCGACGCCTGGTCCCGGGCGCACACGGCGGCCATGGCGGCGGTGCGGCGCGGCGGGGACGTGGAGGGCGAGGCCTGGCTGCTCGCCGGGCTGGGCCAGCTCCGCTACGAGCAGGACCGGTTCGAGGACTCGTACGGGTACTTCGCGGACGCGCTGCGGCTGTTCGGGGAGCGGGTGCCGGACGGTGCGGCCGTGGCTCTGGCCGGGATGGGCACCGCCCGTCGTGAACAGGCCCGTTACTCTGAGGCGTTGGAGCTGCTGGAGGCCGCCCTGGAGCGGTTCGGCGACGAGGGTGACGTCCATGCCCGGGCGGGCGTCCGGTACGGCATCGGCTATGTGCACCGTGAGCAGGGCCGTGTCCCGCTCGCCCGGGAGGCGCTGGCCGGGGCCCTCGCGCTCTACCGCACCGCCGCCGACCTGCACGGCGAAGGGCTCACGTTGCGCTCGCTCGCCCTCTGCGACCGGGCCGAGGGACGGTACCAGGACGCCGAACGGCGGCTCCTCGACGCGCTGGAGGTCTTCACCGGCCTGCACGACACCTTCGGCGTGATGTACACGGAACAGGCGCTGGCCAAGGTGGAGTTGCGCACCGGCCGGACGACGCGGGCCGGGGCGCGGCTGGCGCGCTGCCTGGTGGTGGCCCGGGAGCGGCAGGACCGCTTCGGGGAGGCGCTGGTGCTGCGCACGCTCGGGGAGCTGCGGCTGGCGACGGGGGACACCGCCGGGGCCCGGGAGCCGCTGGAACTGGCGGCCGCTCTCTGGACGGAGCTGGAACTCCCGTTGTGGCGGGCCCGCACGGTGTGGGACCTGGCCGCGGTGTGGTCGGCGGCCGGCGAGGGGGAGCGGGCACGAGCGGCGCGGGCGGAGGCGCTGGAAATCTTCCGGTCGGTGGGCGCGCGGGAGGCGTGGGAGCACGCGACCGACGAGCGGCCGTAACCGCAGGCCGAGCCACGCGGGCGGCGGGATGCCGTGGCCGTGTCCCGGCCTCGCGGGCGGCTCGGGACGGATCGCCGCTGCAGAAGGCCTGGTGACGCGCTTGCAGGGAAGCTGCAGAGCATGTGCAGGGGACCCGGGCACGCTGTTCTGCGTGACGGACATCATCACGCTCTCCGACTCCCGGGTCGCCGCGATCGCCGAGCAGGAGTGCGGTGAACCGCTGGTCGACCTGCGGGACGCACCCGGCCTGCGGATCGACCACCGCCAGGCCGACGCCGACGGCAGCTACGCTCACCTGCGCCTCGGGGCGCTGCGCCGGCTGCTTGAGGCGCAGGCGCTGCTGCCGGACGGGATCCGGTTCCTGGTGGTCGAGGGGTACCGGCCGCCCGCCCTGCAGCGCCGGTACTTCGCGCAGTACGCGGCGACCCTGCGCACGGCTCACCCCGACGCCGGTCCGGACCGGATCCGCGAGCTGGCCAGCGCGTACATCTCGCCGCCGGAGGTGGCCCCGCACGTGAGCGGCGGGGCGGTGGACCTGACCTTGTGCACCGCCGACGGCACCGAACTGCCGCTGGGCACGGAGGTCAACGCCACCCCGGAGGAGAGCGCGGGCGCCTGCCGTACCGGGGCACCGGACATCGGTGCCGAGTCGCGCGCCCACCGGGCGCTGATGAGCCGGGCGCTGACCACGGCCGGCTTCGTCAACTACCCCACCGAATGGTGGCACTGGTCCTACGGCGACCGGTACTGGGCCCTGCTGACCGGTGCGCCGGCGGCCCGCTACGGCCCCGCCGGCGCACCGGCCCGGCGCCGGTGACCGGCGGACCGGACCCTTCTCACCAGCGAACACGACCGAACGACGGGGGACGACCATGGAAAGCCACGGCAGCGCGTGTCCGCAGGACCCGCGCGGCGATGCGGACGCCGCTTCCGCGTCCATGAGCCCGGGGGACTTCGACGCCTCCTTCACCGCCCACATGCCCAGACTGCGCCGACGGCTGCTGGCCCTGACCGGCAACCCGCACGACGCCGACGACCTCCTCCAGGAGACCTACCTGCGGCTGTCCCGGCGGGCGCGGGACCGGAACCTGACGCCCCAGCAGCATCCGTACGCCTACACCTGCACGGTCGCGATGAACCTGCTGCGCGACTCCTGGCTGCACCCCTCCCGCCGGGAGCGCACCACCGACCGGCTGCCCGAGGCCGGCTGGGACGGCGGGCTCGGCACGTACGAGGCGTCGGCCACCGCCCTCGCGCTGCTCAGTGTGCTCTCGCCGAAGGAGGCGGCCGCGGTGATCCTCGTCGACCTGGAGGGGTTCACGCACGACACGGCCGGGGAACGGCTCGGCGCCCATCGCGGCACCGTCCAGCGCAACCGGATGCGGGCGCTGGCCAAGATGCGCGCGGCGCTGGCCGGCTGATCTCCGGGTGCCGCGTCCCCACGGGGGTGGGACGCGGCGCCCGGTCGGACACGTCCGACCCCCGCACCCGGCTCCACGTCGACGAAGGATGTGCACGTTGAACCTCACCACGTCAGCCAGGACCCTCGCGGCGGTCGCGGCCCTCGCGATGGCCCCGCTGCTCCCCGTCACCGCGCACGCCGCGGCCCAGGACACCACCTGCGGTGTGCTGGCCTCCGGCGCCTCGGCCACCGCGCAGGCCGCCGTCCAGGCGGCCTGCTCCCAGATCGGCGTCTGGTACAGCTGGGGCGGCGGCCACGGCGCCACGCCCGGGGCCACGTACGGCTACTACGACGGCTCCGACCCGGACAGCCTGCACGACAACGAGCGCATGGGTTTCGACTGTTCGGGCCTGATGCGGTACGCGTACTACCGGGCGACCGGCAGCGACCTGCTGAGCGGCACGGCCGACGACCAGTTCCACAGCCCGCAGGCCTCGGCCCGGTTCTCGGCGGCCCAGGGCACCGCCCCGCTGGTCCCCGGCGACCTGATGTTCTGGGGCAGCGGGTACGTCCACCACGTCGCCATGTACCTGGGCGCGGGGCAGATGGTCGAGGCGTACGAGTCGGGCACCCACATCCGGGTCACCCCGGTCCGCACGGGCGGCGACTACGCGGGCGCGATCCGCGTCAACCCGTCGGGCACGCCGGTGCCGCCGCCGGCCGACGGCGGTTCGACGTTCCAGACCTGGGGCACGGGCGTGCACACGCACTCCACGCCGAGCGTGCACGCCTCGGTCGTCGACACCTTCGCCGGCCCGACCCAGGTCTCCGTCCAGTGCCAGGAGCACGCGGAGGAGGTGAACGCGGAGGGCTACACCAACGACATCTGGGCCAAGCTGGCCGACGGCTCCTGGATGACCAACATCTACATCAAGGGCCCGGCCGAGCTGCCCGGCATCCCGGACTGCGGCGGTGACGACCCGACGCCGCCGAGCGGGGGCAGCACGGCGTTCCAGACCTGGGGCACGGGCGTGCGCACGCACACCGAGCCGAACGTGAACGCCGGTGTCGTGGACTACTTCGCCCAGCCGACGACGGTCAACGTGGTCTGCCAGACGCACGCCCAGCGGGTCACCGCCGAAGGGTACGTCAACGACGCCTGGTCCAAGCTGACCAACGGCGCGTGGCTGACCAACATCTACATCAAGGGCCCGGACTGGCTGCCGGGCGTGGCCACATGCTGACCGCCCCGGGTGCCCGGCCCCGTCCCCGGGGCCGGGCACCCGCACCGTCGCGGTCGGTTCACACCTCGGCGGGGAAGCGCTCCCAGACGCGGTGCTCGCCCAGCAGGGCGACGACCTGCTGCAGCGTCGCCGTGCCGCTGTCCCCGACCACCACACCGGCCGCGTCGGCGGGCACACCGGCCGCTTCCAGGGCGGCCTCGGCACCCTTCCAGCCGCCGATCGCCTTGCCGTGCCGGAAGGTCTCGTTCAGCAGCAGCGCCACCCGCGGGTCATGGGTGGGCCCCTGTCCGTTCGCCGTACCGGCCTTGGCGTCCCGGGCGCCGTACGCGTCGGTGCCGAGCCCCGGTGCGCCGGCGATCAGGAGGGCGTCGAACTCCACGGACCGGGCGGTGGCGTAGGTGCGCTGGACCGGCACCGCGCCGTCACCGTTCCCGCCGCCGTGGTCGCCGGTGCCGTTGAGCAGGCCGCCGGCCGGGGCGACGACCAGGGGCACCATGCCCGCCTGGACCACGGCCTCGCGCACGGCGTGCACGCCGTCGAGGTCGCCGTCCGGGCCGGCGACGATGCCGATGACCCGCCCGTCGGTGGGCCAGGTCCGCCCGACCTGGGACAGGGCGGGGCTGGGCTCGACGTCGGCGAGCGGCACGGTCGGCTGCGGCGCGGGCAGCCCGAGGCCGGCCGCGACCTGGGCGCACAGCTCCGGGTCGATGTTGGCGAGCACCTGCAGTCCGCGTTCCTTGACGGCCTGTTCGTAGCACTTGCCGAGTTCGAAGGTGTAGGCGCCGATGATGTGCTCGCGCTCCACCGGGCTCATGCTGAGCCAGAACCGGCGCGGCTGGCTGAAGTGGTCGGCGAACGTCTCCGGCGGCTGCCGGGTCTTGTGGGACTCCGGTACCGGGACGGGCGTCTCGACGTACGCGCCGAGGTCCGCGCCCGGTGCGAACGGGCAGCCGCCGTCGAGGGAGTTGGGCCGGTAGGGGGCGACGCCCCGGTGGACCGCCGTCTGGTGCATGCCGTCGCGCAGCATGTCGTTGACGGGGGCGTGCGTCCGGTTGATCGGCAGCTGGGCGAAGTTGGGGCCGCCGAGTCGGGTGATCTGGGTGTCGAGGTAGGAGAAGAGGCGGCCGGCGAGCAGCGGGTCGTCGGTGACGTCGATGCCGGGGACGAGGTGGCCGACGTGGAAGGCGACCTGCTCGGTCTCGGCGAAGTAGTTGGACGGGTTGCGGTCGAGGGTGAGCAGTCCGATCGGCTGGACCGGGGCGAGTTCCTCGGGGACGAGGTTGGTCGGGTCCAGCAGGTCGATGCCCTCGAAGGTCTGGTCCGGGGTGTCGGGGAAGGTCTGGATGCCGAACTCCCACTGCGGGAAGGCGCCGGCCTCGATCGCGTCGGCCAGGTCCCGGCGGTGGAAGTCGGGGTCGACGCCGCCTGCGATCTGCGCCTCCTCCCACACCAGCGAGTGCACGCCGAGCTTCGGCTTCCAGTGGAACTTCACCAGCGTGGTCGTGCCGTCGGCGGCGACCAGGCGGAAGGTGTGGACGCCGAAGCCCTCCATGGTGCGGTACGACCGCGGGATGCCCCGGTCGGACATGTTCCACAGGGTGTGGTGGGTGGCCTCGGTGTGCAGGGTGACGAAGTCCCAGAAGGTGTCGTGGGCGCTCTGCGCCTGCGGGATCTCCCGGTCCGGGTGGGGTTTGCCGGCGTGGATGACGTCCGGGAACTTGATCCCGTCCTGGATGAAGAAGACCGGCATGTTGTTGCCGACCAGGTCGAAGACGCCCTCGCTGGTGTAGAACTTGGTCGCGAAGCCGCGGGTGTCGCGGACGGTGTCGGAGGAGCCCCTGGACCCGAGCACGGTGGAGAACCGCACGAAGACCGGGGTCTCGACCTCGGCGGCGAGGAACGCGGCCTTGGTGACCGTGGCCGCGGTGCCGTAGCTGCGGAAGACACCGTGCGCGCCGGCGCCGCGGGCGTGCACCACGCGCTCCGGGATCCGTTCGTGGTCGAAGTGCATGACCTTCTCGCGCAGGTGGTGGTCCTGCAGCAGGACGGGACCGCGCGGCCCCGCCTTGAGCGAGTGGTCGGTGTCGTGGCGGCGGTTGCCCTGGGCGTCGGTCAGGTAGGGCTCCGCCTGTGCCATCCGGGCCTGGTCGGCGCCGGTCGGCTGTCCGGTCGGCGAGTAGGTGTCCGGGCCGCTCTGGTCCGGCTTCGGGGGCAGCGGGTCACGCGGCTCGGTCGGTTCCGCGACCGCGGGCGATTCGGGGCCCGGCTTGCCCGGAATGCCGTCGGCGGGTCCCGGGCGGTCGCCCCGGACGGTGTCGGCGACCTTGTCTGCCGCTCGCTTGAGGGGATTGGTCTCGCCCATCGGTACCATTCCTTCGCGTCTGGCAGGCCGCCGTGCGTGGCGGCCCGCTGTTTCTCCGAGCGCGGACAACCCCCCTGAACCGGCTACGCCCGCGTACCCGGACGGCCCGGGTCCAGGCACGGATTCGCGGTCGGATCACGTCGTCCCGACGGCGGCGGGGGGCTCAGCGCCGTACCACGCGCACCTCGCGCACCGACGGGTCGGAGGCGTCCGGGATGAGCACGCCGTGGTCGGCGCCGCTGCGCAGGTAGTCGAGGATCTCCTCGGTGATCACCTCGCCGGGGGCGATCACGGGCACGCCCGGCGGGTAGGGGCTGATCATCTCCGCGGCGATCCGGCCCACCGCCCGCTCCGCGGGCACGTGCTCGGCCTCGGCGAAGAAGGCCTCCCGCGGCAGCATGGCCTGCTCCAGCTCCAGCGCGGCCGGCTCGGGCACCTCCACCCACTCCTGGTGTTGGACGGAGCCGGCGTGCTCGACCAGGGCGTGCAGGGCGTCGAGGAGGGTCTTCTCCGTCTCGTCGTCGTCGGCGTAGGTGAGGGAGGCGCTGAACCGGCAGGTGTCCGAGCCGCCGACGTCCACGTGCCGGTGGGTCCGCAGCCATTCGGCCGCCTGCATGCCGCTGATGCCGAGTTCGCGGACGTCGATCACGATCTTCAGCGGGTCGAAGGAGCCGGCCAGTCCCTCCTGCACGATCTCCTGGCCCATCGGCCGCAGGCCCGGGAGTTCTCCGGCCCGGGTGCGGATCCGTTCGGCGCGGTGCAGCGCGTCGTCCAGCAGGTCGTGGCCGCGCTCGACCATCTGGCGGCGCCAGCCGTCGAGGGTGGCGTACACGAGGGACGAGGCGCTGGTGGTGCCGAGCAGGTCCTCGCGCTGCTTGAGCACCTCGGGCGAGACCCGGTCGAACTGGAGGTGGAAGACCGAACTCTGCTCGATGGCGCCGCCGGTCTTGTGGACGCTGGTGACCACGAGGTCCGCGTCGGCGTCCATGCCCCACGGCGGCAGCCCGGGGTGGAAGGGGAACACCGCGCCCCACGCCTCGTCGACGATGAGGGGTACGTCGGCGTCGTGGCAGGCTTGGGCCACGGCACGGATGTCGGCGCAGCTGCCCCAGTCCGTGGGGGTGATCAGCAGCATGCCCTTGGCGTCCGGGTGCTCGCGCAGCCGGGCGCGTACGTCGTCCGCCTCCGGCGGATGGGCCAGGTGCCGCTCGCCGTCGAACCTGGGGTGGACCCAGACGGGTTCGACCCCGCTGACGATGAGGGCGGCGACCACCGACTTGTGCGCGTTGCGGGAGACCAGCAGCTTCTCGCCGGGGCCGGCCACGGCCAGCATGGCGGTCTTGACCGACAGGGAGCTGCCGCAGGTGGAGAAGAACGCCCGTTCGGCGCCGACGGCGTCCGCCATCAGCTCCTGGGCCTGGCTGAGCACCCCTTGGGACTGGCGGCGGTCGTCGAGGCCGTTGAGGGTCAGCACGTCGGAGCGGAACACGTCGAGACCGACGACCTCCGCGACCCGGGGGTCGGCACCGCGGCCCTGTTTGTGGCCGGGCGGACCGTAGGCGATGTCGCCACGGCGCCGGAACTCCTGCAGCGCCTCCAGTACGGGTGCCCGTGAGTGGTCCATCGTTCCTCCCAGGTGGGTGCCTCGCCCGGCGGTCCGCGCCCCGCCGGGTACACCGACCGTGTGCACCGGGTGCCGAGGTCGAAACACCCGGCTGGAGGATCAGTCACCTTGTTGACTACGGGCAGCCGCTCGCTGCTGGAGTCTGCGCAGGACCAGGTCGCCCCACTGGAGGTTCTCGCGCTCGAAGGACATCCCGCGCAGCAGGGTGAGGTACGGGCCGACGCGCTCGGCCTCGGCGAAGTACGCCTCCTCCGAGCGGCCGGCGAGCAACCGCTGCCGGATCCGCTCGTAGCGGGCCAGCTTGGCGGTGGCCCACTCCATGCGCTCGGCGACGGCGGCGCGCACCGCGTCGAGGTCGCCGGCGTCCGCGCACTGCACCTTGACCAGCAGCTCGTCCCGGACCACGGAGGGGCGGGCCGGGGGTTGGGCCGTATAGGCGCGTACGGCGGCACGGCCGGCCGGGGTGAGGGAGAACAGCCGTTTGGTGGGACGGCGCTCCTGCTCGACGACGCGGGCGGTGACCAGCCCCTCGGCCTGCATGCGCTCCAGTTCGCGGTAGAGCTGCTGCGGCGTCGCCGTCCAGAAGTTGGCGACCGTCGCGTCGAACCCCTTGGCGAGGTCGTACCCGGAGGCCTCGCCCGCCAGCAGGGCGGCCATCACCGCGTTCCGTAGAGCCATGGGTTCACGCTAGCATCCGCCTAGTCAACTTTTTGAATAGGTAGGTGGTTCCCCATGCAGGCCGTGCACCCTTTCCGTGAGGCCGTCGAGAACGGCGACATGGACGCCGTGGCCGCGCTGCTCGCCGACGACGTCGTCTTCACCAGCCCGGTCGCCTTCAAGCCGTATCCCGGCAAGGCGATCACGGCCGCGATCCTGCGCGCGGTGTCGCAGGTGTTCGAGGACTTCGCCTACGTACGGGAGATCGCGAACCCGGACGGCCGCGACCACGCCTTCGTGTTCACGGCGACGGTCGCCGGGAAGGAACTCCAGGGCTGCGACTTCCTGCACTTCGACGAGGACGGCAGGATCGACGAGTTCACGGTGATGGTCCGCCCGCTGTCGGCCGCGCAGGCGCTGTCGGAGGCCATGGGCGCCCGCTTCGAGCAGATCGCCCAGGAGGCCGCCGCCGCGCGGTGACCGCCGGGGTGCCGCGGCAGCGGCTTCCGCGCCGCCCCGTCATCCCTTGCCCCCGTCATCCCTTGCCCCCGCTGAAGTTGCGCCACTGGGGCCCGATCCGCCGCCATTCCGCGTCCCATTCGTCGAGGCGGCGGTGCATCAGCCGACGGCGGACCAGCCAGCCGCCGCCCCACACCGCGGTCGCGACGAGCGGGCTCACGAGGACGGCGGTCGCCAGGGACTCGCAGGCGGCCTCGGCCCGGCTCGGGGGCGCCGCGACGGGCCGTTCGGCAGCATTCACCCAGACCTGCACCCTGCTGCCCGCCCTCGCCGTGGGCAGGGCCTTGGCCAGGCCGGTACGGGTGGCGCCGGCCGCGTCCGTCCAGCGCACCGTGACCCACGACTTGCCCACGTCGTAGCCGGTGAGGACGGGCGAGCCGGCCGCCGCGTTCTCGGTCAGCCGGGCCGACACCGGGTGGACGGCGGCGCGCCGCTCGGCGAAGTCGCGGTGCACGGCCGCGCCGGCCGCCGCGCCGGCGAGCAGCCCGCCGAGGAGGGCCACGGTCCAGACGGCGAGCACGATCCAGGCCTCCACGACGTCGCTGGGGCGGCGCAGCGGATTGCGCCGCCAGCGCCAGAACGGTCTGCCGGTCACGGGTGCGCGACGCATCCTGGTCATGGTCCGGCGCCTCCTTCCGGGATCCGGGACGTCCGGCCGCGGGCAAGCGGCCTCAGGCCGGCGGGACGTGCTCCGGGTCGGGAAGATCGGGATCGAGGTCGGGGCGGCGGGGCGGACCGGCGAGGGCGCAGTCCACGGCGACCACGCCGTCCACGCCCCGCACCCACCCGGCGGCCACCGGGATCAGCGCGGTGTCCGAGACCCGGCCGGTGAGCGTGACGACACCGTCGCGGACCCGCACCCGCACCGGTCCGGCGGGGCCGGGGAAGAGGTGCGGCACGATGTCGCGCCGGATCTCCTCGGCGATGTCCTCGTCGTCCCGCAGGAACACCTTCAGCAGGTCGGCACGGCTGACGACGCCCCGCAGCAGGCCCTCCGCGTCGATCACCGGCAGGCGTTTCACCCCGTGCCGGGCCATCGTGCGCGCCGCCTCGGGCAACGTGGCCTCGGGGTGGACGGTGACGGCCGGTACGGTCATCAGCTCGCCGGCGGTCATCGCCGTCGCCTTGGCGCGGTCGGCCCCGGGCGGACCGCCGAGGGCGTCACCGCGGGCCTGCTCCTTGCGCAGCAGGTCGGCCTCCGAGACGACGCCGACGACCCGGCCGTCGTCGTCGAGGACGGGTGCCGCGCTCACCTGCCACCGCTGCATGGCCTTCACGATGTCCTTGAAGGGCGCGCCGTGGCGCAGGGCGAGGACGGTGTGGGTCATGACGTCGTTCACGATGTGCGGGGTGCCGGTCATGGCGACCTCCAGGGTTCGGCTGCCGTGGGCCGACACCCTCAGAGTCGGTCATCCGAGCCCCGAGGGCATGGGCCGAACGGTCCCGTTCTCCCGGTCCTGTCCGCCCCACGCCGGGCCGGGCGGCGGGCGCGCGTCGGGCAGCGCCGGTAGCTTTGACGCTACGGCTCCCCCACCGGCACCCGCCACACCAGCGTCGTGCCACCGCCCTCCGCGGCCGCCGGGCAGTCCCACTCCAGCCGGCCGCCGAGTTCCTCGGCCCGCTCGGCCATGTTCCGCAGCCCGCTGCGACGGCCCTCGGGCGCGATGCCCACCCCGTTGTCCCGGACCGTGACGACCAGCTCCCGGCCGTCGGTGGCCAGCACCACCTCCGCGCGGTCGGCGCGCGCGTGCCGGGCGACGTTCGTCAGGGCCTCCGAGAGCACGGCGACCGCGTGATCGGCGATCTCCTTGGGCACGTCGGTGTCGATCAGCCCCTCCATCCGCACACTCGGCGCGAAGCCGAGCGCCCCGGCCGCCTCGCCCGCCACCCGCACCGCGCGCGCCCGCAACCCCGTGCCGGCCCCGCCCTCACGCGCCCGCAGTCCGAAGATGGTCGACCTGATGATCTTGATGGTCTCGTCGAGGTCGTCCACCGCCCGCAGCACCCGCTCGGACGCCTCGGCATGCTCGATGAAACGCCCCGCGCTCTGCAGGGTCATGCCCGTCGCGAACAGCCGCTGGATCGCCAGGTCGTGCAGGTCCCGGGCGATCCGGTCGCGGTCCTTGAGCACCGCGATCTCCTCGGCGTCCCGCCGCCGCTGCGCCAGCTCCATCGCGAGCGCCGCCTGCGCCGCGAACACCGCGAGCGGCTCGGTCTCCTTCGCGGTGAACAGCGGACCGCCGGCCTCCCGGGCCAGCAGCACCACGCCCCGCACCCCCGCCTCACCCGTGCCGATGGGGATCGCCACCGCCGGCCCGAGTCCGCTGAAACGCGGCGGCTCGGGCGAGACCCGCTCGTCGTGCACGACGTCCGCGGTGGTCACCGCCGCGCCCTTGGAGAAGGCCAGGCCCATCAACGTCCGGTCCAGCGGCAGCACCAGCCCCCGGTGAGCGTCCGCGTCCGTGCCCACCGCGATCTCCACCGCCAGCGACTCGGAGTCCTCCACCGGGGTCGCGACAGCCGCCAGCGCCGACCCGGTGATCTCCCGGGCGTGCTCGGCGATCAGCCCGAGGGCCTCACCGCTCGCGCTGCCGGACATCAGGCTGTTGGTGATCTCCGCGCTCGCCCGCAGCCAGCGCTCGCGCAGCCGTGACTCCTCGTACATGCGGGCGTTGTCGATCGCCACACCGGCCGCGACGGCCAGCGTGGACGTCACCGACACGTCCTCCTCGTCGAACTGCGCCCCGCCCCGCTTCTCGGTCAGGTAGAGGTTGCCGAACACCTGGTCACGCACCCGGATCGGCACCCCGAGGAAGGTGTTCATCGGCGGATGGTTCGGCGGGAACCCGTACGACGCCGGGTGCTCCGACAGCTTGACCAGGCGCAGCGGTTCGGGGTGGCGGATCAGCTCACCGAGGATCCCGTGCCCCTCCGGGAAGGGACCGATCCGGGCGATCTGCTCCTCGCTGACGCCCACCGTGTGGAAGGCCGACAGCCGCCTGCCGTCGGGCCCGATCACCCCGAGGGCCGCGTACTCGGCGTCCACGAGCACCGCCGCCGCCTCCACGATGCTGTGCAGAGCCTGCTCCAGGTCCAGCTCCCGGCCGACCGAGAGCACCGCCTCCAGCAGGCTGTGCACCCGGTCCCGAGTGCCACGCGCCGCGTCCAGCCGGGCCTGCAACTCCTCCAGCAGCTCGTCCAGCCTGAGGTGGGGCAACCGCACCCGGGCCGCCTCGTGGCTCTCCACCGCACTCCTCCCGACCCCGTCGACGTGTAAACCGGCAGGTCCGGTCAGAGCCCACGGTAGTGGGAGCCGGCCGCTTCGGGCACCCCGATCGGGCAAGTCACCGCCGCTCCGGCGGGAGGGCCGGGCGGGCCGCGGACCCGGTCCGGCACGAACCGTCCGGCACCGGTGCGCCGGCCGCCGGCGCGCGGCCGTCAGGAGACGGGGTCCAGGCCGTACCGGCTGCGGCCGCCGACCAGTTCGCGTCCGGTGACCAGCTCGGGCTCGATGCGGACGAAGACCTCCCGCGGGGACGGCGCCCACGACCTGGGGCCGTCGCGGAGCAGCCTCGCGTGTTCGCCGGGGTCGTCGACCACGCTCGCGCGGCCGGTCACCACGACGCTCCAGCCGGCGTGCGCGACGGCGTCCACCTCGTCGGCCTCGAAGGCGACCACGGCACCGTCGATGGCCCGGACCAGCTCCGAGGCCTCGGACGTGCGCAGGACCACCGCTCCCCCGGGCCCGAGCCCGAAGTTGACCGGCAGCACGGCCGGCAGGGCCCCGCGGGTGTGGACGATACGCCCGACCGGCACCCCGGAGAGCAGCCTCAGGCACTCGCGCCGGTCTAGTTCACGGAATCCGTCGTTGGCATACATCGGCCGTCTCGTCTCTCACACCGTTCTGTGGTCGGTGGCCTTCGGGGGGTGGGCGACGGCCCGTCCGGGCCGTACCGGGGCGACGGCCGCCGGTGCCGGTGGCCGGGGCGAGGACCGCCATGTCGTCACCCACCCTCCTCGGCCGCCGCGGCGCCGGAGCCTGGTCGCGGATCCAGCTTGACCGGGCCCGCTCGGGTGCGCTTGGGCCGTCCGGCCCCATCCGGACCGCCGGACGGGCCCCCGGCTCCCCGGAACTCGCCAGAACTCACCGGGGCGGACGCCGGGCCCCTGCCCGGCCGCACGACACACACCGCCCCTCGGCCATCCGCCAACCGGCGCGGGATCTGGCCGTTCGCCGGGCAGTTGGCGGCACATTGGTGCGTGCCCAGGTGCGTGGTCACCCGTCGGCCAGTACGGTGGCGTCCTGGTGTTCGACCTTGGACAGGGGACGGCCCCGTGGGCCAGTCAGCGGGCGGGTGGAGGCGGCATGGCCGGCAAGAAGGCGGCGGAGCTGCCGCGCAAGGCGTACGAGGCGGAGCTGCTGCGGCTGCAGACCGAGCTGGTGAAACTGCAGGAGTGGGTCCGGGCCACGGGGGCGCGCCTGGTCGTGATCTTCGAGGGGCGGGACGCGGCCGGCAAGGGCGGCACGATCAAGCGGGTGACCGAGCACCTCAATCCGCGCATCGCGCGGATCGCGGCGCTGCCGAAGCCCACCGAGCGCGAGCGCACCCAGTGGTACTTCCAGCGGTACGCGGAGCATCTGCCGGCGGCCGGGGAGCTCGTGCTGTTCGACCGGTCGTGGTACAACCGGGCCGGCGTCGAGCACGTGATGGGCTTCTGCACGAAGGAGGAGTACCAGCTCTTCCTCCGGCACTGCCCGATCTTCGAGCGGATGCTGGTGGAGTCCGGGATCCTGCTGCGCAAGTACTGGTTCTCGGTGAGCGACACCGAGCAGCAGGACCGGTTCCGCAAGCGCCTCGACGACCCGCTGCGGCGCTGGAAGCTCTCCCCGATGGACCTGGAGTCGATCACCCACTGGGAGGCCTATTCCCGGGCCAAGGACGAGATGCTGGTGCACACCGACATCACCGAGGCGCCCTGGTACATCGTGGAGAGCGACGACAAGCGCCGGGCCCGGCTGAACATGATGGCCCACCTGCTGTCGACCGTGCCGTACCACGACGTGCCGCCGCCGGTGCTGGAGCTCCCGAAGCGGCCGCCGTCGACCGGCTACGAGCGCCCGCCGCGGGACCTGCAGACCTACGTCCCGGACCACGCGTCGAGCCTCTGAACAGCCGGTCACCGCGACGGCGGCCGTCGGCACGCCGGGGGGCGCGGTGGCGGTGACCCGGCGGCTGCCATGATGATCTCCGGGATCACCTGGCGAGAGGCGGCGCATGACACACGGCGGAGGCGGTCGTCCGGGGTGGCACCGGCTCGTGCCCGGACTCGTCTCGCTGCTCGGCTACCGGCGCGCCTGGCTGAGGGGCGACCTGATGGCCGGGGTGACGGTCGCCGCGTACCTGGTGCCGCAGGTGATGGCGTACGCCGGGGTGGCCGGGCTGCCTCCGGTTACCGGCCTGTGGGCGATCCTGCCCGCCCTGGCGCTGTACACGGTGTTCGGCTCCTCGCGGCTGCTCTCGGTCGGCCCGGAGTCCACGACGGCCCTGATGACGGCCACCGTCGTCGCACCGCTCGCGGCGGGCGCCCCCGGCCGCTACGCCGTGCTGGCGGCCACCCTCGCCGCCGCGGTCGGCCTGCTCTGCCTGATCGCACGGGCGGTCCGGCTGGGCTTTCTGGCGGACCTGCTCTCCCGCCCGGTCCTGACCGGCTATCTGGCCGGGGTCGCCGCGATCATGGTGGTGGACCAGCTGCCCAAACTCACCGGCGTCCCGGTGACGGGTACCGAGTTCTTCCCCCAGCTCTGGTCGTTCTTCACGCACGCGGGCGAGGCGCAGCCGGCGACCGTGGTCTTCTCGGCGGTGACGCTGTTCTTCCTGCTCGTCGTCGCGCGGCGCGTGCGGGCGCTGCCCGGCCCGCTGCTGGCCGTGGTCCTGGGCACGGCGGCCGTGGTGGCGTTCGACCTCGACGGCCGGTACGGCCTCAGGGTCATCGGCACCGTACCGGCGGGGGTGCCCGGCCTCGCCCTGCCGGACCCGGCCGAGCTGCCCCGGCTGGTGCTGCCCGCGCTCGGCGTCCTGCTGGTGGCGTACACGGACTTCATCCTCACCGCCCGCGCCTTCGCCGGCCGAGGCCCCGACGACGGCCCTGGGCTCGACGCCGACCAGGAGTTCCTGGCCCTCGGCGCGGCCAACCTCGGGGCGAGCGTGGTGCACGGCTTCCCGGTGAGCAGCAGCGCAAGCCGTACCGCCCTGGCCACCTCGGCGGGGGCCCGCAGCCAGGGGTACTCCCTGGTCGCCGGCGCCCTGGTCCTCGCGGTCCTGCTCTTCCTCAGTCCCCTGCTCACCCGGACGCCGGCCGCGGTGCTGGGCGCCCTGGTCGTGTACGCGGCCACCCGCATGACCGACCTCGCCGGCTTCCGCCGCCTGGCCGCCTTCCGCCGCCGCGAGCTGTTCCTCGCGCTCGGCTGCCTGGCCGGGGTCCTCGCCCTGGACATCCTGTACGGCGTGCTGGTAGCCGTCGGCCTGTCGGTGGCCGAACTGCTGACCCGGGTGGCCCGCCCGCACGACGCGGTCGAGGGCCTGGTTCCCGGCCTGGCCGGCATGCACGACATCGACGACTACCCCACCGCCCGGACCGTCCCGGGGCTCCTGGTCTACCGCTACGACTCCCCCCTGTTCTTCGCCAACGCGGAGAACTTCCACCGCCGGGCGCTGGCCGCCGCCGACGAACAGAGCGAGCCGGTCCGCTGGTTCGTGCTCAACATGGAGGCCAACGTGGAGGTCGACATCACCGCGCTCGACGCGGTCGACGCCCTCCGCCGTGAACTGACGGCGCGGGACGTCGTGTTCGCCCTGGCCCGCGTGAAGAAGGACCTTTTGGACAGCCTGGAGGCGTACGGCCTCGCGGACGCGGTCGGCCACGACCGCATCTTCCCGACCCTGCCGACGGCGGTGACGGCCTACCGGGAGTGGCTGGCGGCACAGCCGGAACAGTAGGCCGAGGGGAGCGGTGTCAGCTCCTGCCCGTGAGGCTCCGGCCGCCGAGGGCGGCGGTGCGCCTGTACTGGGCGAGGGGGGAGTTCCGGCGGGTCTGGCAGTCGGCGAGGCTGGTGGCGCAGCCGCCGCTGTTGAGCTGTGCGCCGCCGGCCTGCATGAAGTGCCACTTGATGTCCGAAGGAGGAAGGAGGAAGGGGGAAACGGGGACCCGCCCGGCCTCGGGGCGGGGCGGGAGGCGGCCGGTCAGTGGCCGCCCCGGCGGGCGTGGGCCGCCGCGAGGAGGAGGTAGCTGCTGGCGGTCCAGGTGTAGGCGCGGTCACGCAGGCCGGTGCCGGTGACGGCGTCGAAGTTCTCGGCGAAACCATGGGTCTCGCACAGGGCCCGGAAGCGGGTGCTGATGTCGTCGGCGAGCCGGTGGTGGCCGGCGCGGCGCAGGCCGTCCTCGACGAGCACCGTGGCGGGGGCCCAGATCGGCCCGCGCCAGTAGCCGTCGGCGAGGTAGTGCGGGGAGGTGGGCAGTTCGGTCGCCAGGCCGTGCGGTGTCAGATGGGCCTTGATGCGGTCGGCCAGCGCGCTGCTGATCGCGTCGGGCAGGTGCTCGCCCAGCACCACGGGCATCAGGTCGAGGAGGCCGGCGCTGCTCCAGGTGTTCCCGCTGGCGACTCCCCGGGCGACGAACCGCTCGCCGGTCCAGAGCCGGCCGAGCAGTGCGGTCCGGGTCTCCTCGGCCGTGGCCGTCCAGCGGTGCGCCGCCTGCTGTCGGCCCAGTTCCCCGGCCAGCGCGGCGAGTTCGCGCAGCTGGAGCACGAGGAAGGCGGCCAGGTCGGCGGTGACGACCGCGCGCTCGGGGTCGAAGGTGGTGGCGTTGTCCCAGCCGCTGTCGTTGCCGTGCTGGTAGTGGGGCAGTTCGGCGCCGGGGGCCCGTCGCGCGGTGAGCCAGAAGGTGGTCCAGCGCTCCAACCGATCGTAGACATGGGCTAGTCGGTCGTGATCGAGAGGGGCGGGCAGGAGGCGGCGGAGGTGGCCGAGGGCCCAGCCGTGGATGGGCGGCTTCACGAAGTTGTACAGGACCTCGGAGTGGGTGACCGAGTCGGGCAGCGCGCCGCCGGCGTCCTGGTGGTCGAAGGGCAGCAGGAACTGGTCCAGGGCGAGTCCGGGACGACCGGGTGCCAGGGCCAGGGCGTTGAAGCAGTGGTCCCAGCTCCAGACCTTGTCCATCCAGTGCTTGGACATCAGCACGGCGGGCCGGGTGACCAGGCCCGCCGGTCGTACGGTCGCCGACCAGACGACGTAGGCGGCGAGTTCGGCGGCCGGTGTGGCGGGCGAACGCCAGGGGGCGACCGCGTCGGCGAAGTCCGCGAACGCGCGCCGCGCGGCCTCCACGACGTCGTCGAAGGTCCCCGAGGACACGTACGGCGGGCGCGCGGTGTCGAGTTCGTCGACCGCGATCTCCCAGGCCCCGGCCGCGTCCGCGGTCACGGTGAGACCGCGGACGGCGCTGCCCAGGGCCTGCGCCCCGGTGACGTCGGTGAGGGTGCCGGACAGCACGGTGACGCGGTAGCGGCGCCCGGTCTCGTACGACGTGAACACGTGCCCGGCCGCCGCCGGGTCGTGGAAGAAGTAGGTTCCGCTGAACGGGGTCAGCGTCCGCGCGGCGGCGAGGACGCCGAGGTCCAGGCCGCGGCCGCGCAGCCGGACGGTGTCCGGCGACTCGTAGGCGAGGTCGACGCGTCCGCCCTCGCCGGTCCAGCTCAGCCGGCCCGGAGTCGCCTCGACCCGGGTCCCGGCGCGGGCGCCCGTCGTCGGGTGCAGGGGGACCAGACGCAGGACGCCGTGCATGCCGTTCTGATGCGACACGAGGTGGAGGTCCTCGGCATGGGTCTGCTCCGCCACCACGGGCGAGATGTCGAACCAGGATCCGTAGGTGCTGAACGGGATGTCGTGGACGGAGAAGGCCGGGCCGGTCGGGGCGGCGGTCATGGTGGCGTGACTCGTTTCTGGAGACAGGGGCAGCGACGGACCGGCGGGCTCAGTCCTTGACGGCACCGGCGGTCACCCCGGCGGCGACGTACCGCTGGGCGAGGACGAGGATCACCGCGGCCGGCAGGGAGGCCACGACGGCGGTGGCCATGATGGCGTTCCACTGCTGGTTGTTGTTGCCGATGTAGTGGTAGATGCCGAGGGTGATCGGCTCGTGGGCGCCGCCGTTGACCAGGGTGCTGGCGAAGACGAAGTCGGACCAGGACCACAGGAAGGCGAACAGGGACACCGTGACGACGGCGTTGCGGCTCATCGGCAGCACCACGGACCAGAAGGTGCGCAGCGCTTGCGCTCCGTCCACCTGCGCGGCCTGCAGGAGTTCACCGGGGATGCCGGACATGAAGGCCGTGCAGATCAGCACCGCGAACGGCACCGCCAGGGTGGAGTCGGCGACGATCAGGCCGGGGACGGACTGGAGCAGGCCGAGCTGGAGGTAGACGGCGTAGAAGCCCATCGCCATGATGATGCCGGGGATCATCTGGGCGGCCAGCAGGGCGAAGCTCAGGATGCCGCCGCCGCGCGGACGCAGCTTGGCCAGCGCGTAGCCGGCGGGGGCCGAGAGGGCGACGGTCAGGGCGACGGTGCCCAGGCCGATGACGAAACTGGTGCCCAGGTAGGGCAGTTGCTCGTCGAGGACGGTGCGGTAGCCGGCCAGGGTGCCGTGCAGCGGCAGCAGGTCGGGCGGGCTCTTGCGCATGTCCTGGTCGCGGGTGAGGGAGACGTTGACCATCCAGTAGACCGGGAACAGCATGATCGCGGTCAGCAGCACGCCGACGGCCGTCTTCCAGCACGCCCTCACGGCAGGACCGTTCCTGACAGGACCTTTCACGGCAGGACCTTTCACGGCAGGACATTTCATGACAGGGCCTTTCATGACAGGGCCTGCTTCCTCTGCACCCGGACGTAGAGCAGGCCGAAGACCAGGGCGGCGACCACGAGCAGGTTGCCGACGGCCGCTCCCGGGCCGAAGGCCGGCAGCAGGTTGCCGAAGCCGAGCTGGTAGGACCAGGTGGCGAAGGTGGTGGAGGAGTCGGCCGGACCGCCCTTCGTCATGATCCAGATGATGTCGAAGACCTTGAGCGTGTAGACCAGCCCGAGCAGCAGGGTGATCGCGGACACCGGGCGCAGCAGCGGGAAGGTGATGCTCCAGAACCGGCGCCAGGCCCCCGCCCCGTCCAGCGCGGCGGCCTCGTACAGGCCGGCCGGGATGGACTGCAGGCCGCTGTGGAGCACGACCAGGTTGAACGGGACGCCGATCCAGATGTTCGCGATGATCACCGAGGCCAGCGACCAGGACGGTGAGGTCAGCCAGTTCACCGGCGCGATGCCGACGGCGTGCAGGGCCGCGTTGACGACACCCGACTCGCTGTTGAGCAGCCACGACCAGGTGGAGGCGGACACGATCAGCGGCAGCAGCCACGGTACGAGGAACAGGGCGCGCAGGGTCGTCGACATCCGGAAGTTCTGGTGGAAGAAGACCGCGAGGGCGAGCCCGATGGCGTACTGGAAGACCAGGCACACGGCGGTGAAGACGGCGGTGTGCAGCAGGGCCGGGGCGAAGGTCGGGTCGTCGAGGACGGTGCGGTAGTTCGCCAGGCCCGTGAACGGCGCGTCGCCCTGGACGAACGAGCGGACGGTGTAGTCGCGCAGGCTCAGGTCGAGGTTGCGGTAGAGCGGATAGGCGTAGAAGAGGGCGAGATAGACGGTCACCGGGGCGAGGAACCCCCAGGCGGCCCACTGGGCGGAGGTGGGCCGGCGGGGTTTCCGGCTGCGGGCGGGGGGTGGGGCGGTGGCGGCCGCCTCACCCCGGACGGGCACGGACCGTTGGTCCGGCGGACGGGTCGTCTGCTTCATGGCGCTCACGTCACTTGGCCGCGGCCTGGGCGGAACTGAGCGCGTCCTTGGGCGACTTGGAGCCGCTCAGGGCGGCCTGGACGGCCTTCCACATCTGCTCGGAGATCTTCGGGTACGTGGTGCCGAGGTCGTCACTGGTGCGGCCCTTGGCCGCCTTGACCGCCTCGACCCACGGCTTGAGACGGGGGTTCGCGGCGACCTGCTGGGCCTGGACCGCGCCGGTCGGCGCCACGTAGGACAGGGTGGTGTCGGTGGTGTAGAGGTTGGCGGTGCTGGTCAGGCAGGTGGCCAGCTTCTGCGCGGTGGCGTAGCGGGCGGTGTCCTTCTGGACCGGGATGGTCACGAACTCGCCGCCGGTCGGGGCCGCTGCGTTGCCTCCGTGCACACCGGGTATGGGCAGTACGCCGTAGTCGAAGCCGGCCTTCTCGGCGCCTGCGAGCTGCCAGGTGCCGTTCTCGCTGAACGCGTAGTCGCCGCTCGCGAACTCCTGCCAGCTGGTCGTCTGGGTGTTGTTGAGAACCGAGTTGGGGGCGTACCCGTTCTTCAGCCAGTCCTTCCACAGCGAGAGCGCCGACACGGCCTGGGCGGAGTCGAGTTCGGTCAGCCTGGCGCCGGCCCCCCAGAACCAGGGCAGGAACTGGAAGCTGCCCTCCTCGGTGCCGATCGCCGAGAACGTGATGCCCTTGTGGCCGGCCTTCTCGACCTTGGCCAGCGCCGCCGTGAGGGAGTTCCAGTCCTTGACCGAGGTGATGTCCACGCCGGCCTTCTTCAGCACGTCCTTGTTGTAGTAGAGGGCGAGGGTGTTGGCGCCGATCGGGGTGCCGTAGGTCTTGCCGCCCGACTGGCCGGCCGCGAGCAGGTTGGGGTCGACCGTCGAGGTGTCCAGCCTGTTGTCGTCGGTCGTGGTGAGCACGCCCGCCTCGGCCAGCGTCGACACCACCGGGTTGTCGACGATGAGGACGTCCGGTGAGTTGCCCTGCTGCGCGGCGAGGAGCGTCTTGTTGCCCAGGTCGCCGGTGTCGAAGCCGGTGCGCTTGACCTTGACGCCGGCCTTGGTGCCGCACTGGTCGAGCAGCTTCACCCAGGCGGAGCTCCGGTCGAACTGCGGGTAGGGGTCCCAGATGGTGTACGTGCCGTTGCCGGCGCCCTTGGCGCCGGTGCCGCCGGAGCCGGAGGAGCAGGCGGTGGCCGTGGCGGTGACGGCCAGTGCGGTGAGGGCGGCGGCGGTCAGACGGCGGTGCCTTGCGGAACTGTTCATGGCGGGAGTTCCTCTGTTCTGGGCATGCGGGTGCCGAGGCACGGGGTGGTGGGAGGTGAGAGGGCACGCCGAACAGCGCCGTCGGGCGATCGGCGGTGGGGCAGGCGTCCGGGGTCGTCCCGGAGCGGCGGTCAGGAGGCCGTGACGGGGCCGGTGCTGGCCCGCAGGGAGATCGGCGGTGCGAGGAGGTGGTGCCGGGGCGGTGCCTCGGGGTGGTCGAGCCGCTCCACCAGCAGGTCGACGGCGCGCCGGCCCATCTCCTCCGCCGGTACGTCGGCCGCGGTGAGCTGCGGGGTCACGGTCTCGGCCCAGCGGGCGGCGACGATCCCGGTGACGGAGAAGTCGCGCGGTACGTGGCGGCCCGCCTGGGCGAGCCCTCGGTAGAGACCGCCCAGCGCGGCCTCGTTCAGCGTGACCAGTCCGGTGGTGGCCGGCTCGTCACGCAAAATCTCCTCCAGGCAGGCCTCGCCGGATGCCGCGTCGTCCCCGCAGCTGTACGTCCGCACGGTCAGCCCGCGCTCGGCCGCGGCCTTGGTGAAGCCGTCCAGGCCGCGGTGTGCGGACTCGTACCCGGCCCGCAGCAGTTGTCCGGGCCGGTTGACGAAGGCGATCCGGCGATGACCGAGATCCGCCAGGTGGTGGACGCACGCCGCGGCCAGCGCGGTGTGGTCGAGCCCCACCCACCAGCCGCCTTCCGGGTGGGCGGTACGGCCGATGGCCACGGCGGGGAAGCCGAGTTCGGCCAGGTGGTCGACCCGGTCGTCCACCAGCCTGATCTCCATCAGGATGGCGCCGTCGACCCGCCGCTCCCCCAGCAGCCGCTGGAACGAGCGGTCGCTGTCCACACCGCTCGGGGAGAGCAGCACGTCGTAGTCGTGGGCCGCGGCGGCCTCCACCACACTGCCGATGAAATCCAGCTGCATTCCGGTGTAGTGGTTGCCGGCCGGCGGGAAGACCAGGCCGATCGTGTTGGTCCGGCCGTTGGCGAGGGCGCGGGCACTGGCGTTCGGGCGGTAGCCCAGCTCGTCGATGACCTGCTGGATCTTGCGCCGGGTGTCGTCCGAGACCGGGCGCTTGCCGCTCAGCGCGTACGACACGGTGCTCCGCGAGACACCGGCCCGGCGGGCGATCTCACCGATGTTCACGGATGGCTCCTTGTCCGAAGGTCGAACCGGTTCGAGTCCTTGAGAGGAGAGTACTCATCGGGTCATGCGGGGCGGGGTGTCAGGCGATACGGGTCCGATCCGTCGAACCGGTTCGCGTGAAGTGACGGTAGAAACAGACACACCGAGTGTCAACACCTCCGGCGAGGCGTGTCCGATCGGCGGAAGGTCCGCTTTCCCTCCGGTCGGAGGGATTGATGGCCGGGACTCCCGGTGCTAGCTTCCCCGAACCGGTTCGATGAACCGACCTCGCAAAGGACCAGAGAACGACTCCGCACCTTCCCTGAGCCCCAGGCCCCCTACACCCCTCTCACCGGACGCACTACTCTGCTGCCGCGCAGATCATCGAACCGGTTCGACGCAGGACAGGTCGGACGCAGAACAGGTTGGACACAGAACCGGTCGGACGCGGGACGACACGCTGTTCGCCGAAGCACCAGGATTGAGGACGCAATCCATGTCATCCACGGACAGATCCGCCGGGCGCAGGGCACCGGCCGCCATGGCACTGGCACTCGGGGCGGGACTGCTCGCCGCGCCGGCCGTCCCCGCCCAGGCCGCACAGACGCCCCAGCCCGCCGCCCACTACACCTTCGACCAGGACGACCTCGCCTCCGGGAGGATCACCGACAGCTCCGGCAACGGCCTGACGGCGACCCTGGTCAATCCCTCCACCGCCGGGTCGGTCGCGGGCACGGACGGCGGCAGGGCGCTGTCGCTGCCCGGCGGCGCGCCCGCCTCCGACGGCGCGTACGTCCGCCTCCCCCGCGAAGTCCTGGACGGCGCGACCGACTTGACGGTCTCGGCCCGGGTGAGGTGGGGCGACGACGACGCGGCCTGGCAGCGGATCTTCGATCTGGGCACCGACACCGGCCGGTACCTGTTCACGACGCCGTCCGACGGCGGAGCACTGCGCACCGCCGTGACCACCGGCGGCGCGGGCGCGGAGGCGCAGGTCTCCGGCTACGCGCCACTGCCCGTCGACGGCTGGCGGACGGTGACGGTCACCCTCGACACCGCGGCCCACCGGGTCACCGCCTACCTCGACGGCGTGGCGGTCTCGTCCGCCGCGACCACCGTCAAGGCCGGTGACCTGCTGAACGGTTCGGCCACCGCGGCCGGTTACCTGGGCAGATCCTTCTACCCGGACCCGCTGCTCAAGGGCGCGCTCGACGACTTCGCGGTCTGGCACTCGGCGCTCACCGCCGAGCAGGTGGCCGACCTGGTCACCACCCCGCCGACCCTCGACCGACTCTCGCGGACGTCGTTCGACGTCCGTACGACGACCGGGACCGCCCCGGCCCTGCCCGCCTCGGTGCGCGCCGCCTTCTCCGACGGCTACGACCGCGACACGCCGATCACCTGGGACGCCGTACCGCCCGAGAAGTACGCCGGGACGGGCACCTTCGCGGTGGCCGGAACCGCGGCCGGGCAGGCCGTACGGGCGACCGTCACCGTGGTCCGCGAGGGAGCGCTCACCGTCGACCTCGCCTCGGACACCGGTGCCTTCCACGGCGGCGCGTCCGGGACGCTCTACGGCGTGTACGGACCGGGCGTCCCGAGCGGCAACCTCATCGAGGGCATGGGCCTGCGCACGGTCTCCACCAAGGCCCAGGACGGCCCGCAGCACCCCGGCGCCGACGCGCTGGAGGTGGTCAGGCCGCTGGCCGACGCCACCGACGGCGATGTGTACATCTACATGACGGACATCCACCGCGGCTTCCCGTACGAGTGGCCGGGCGACACCCCGCAGGAGAGGCTCAGGCGCTACGAGGAGAAGATCACCCAGCAGGTCGACCAGGTTCTGCGGTTGCCGAGGCAGTACCGGGACAACATCGTCTTCGTGCCGTTCAACGAGCCCGAGGGCAACATGTTCGGCACCGGCGAGTGGAGCTACGACAAGGTCAGCTGGCTCTCCGACCCCAGCGACTACTTCGCCGCCTGGGACGAGGTCTACCGGCTCATCAAGGGCAGGATGCCCGACGCCCGCATCGCGGGTCCCAACACCAGCGTCCTGTACGACCAGGTCAAGGGCTTCCTCACGCACACCCTGGCGGCCGGCACCCTCCCCGACGTCATCACCTGGCACGAGCTGAGCCACCCGGAGGCGGTGCGCCGGAGCGTCGCCACATACCGGTCCTGGGAGCAGGAGCTGTTCCGGGGCACCGACCGGGAGGGCACGCGGCTGCCCGTCAACATCAACGAGTACGCCTTCAACTACCACACCTCGGTGCCCGGCCAGATGATCCAGTGGGTGTCCGCGATCGAGGAGTCCAAGGTGGACGCCGACATCGCGTACTGGAACATCGACGGCAACCTCTCCGACTCCGCGGTGCAGTCCAACCGGGGCAACGGCCAGTGGTGGCTGCTGCACGCGTACGCCTCGATGAGCGGGCACACGGTGGCGGTGGCCCCGCCGTTCCCCGGCCAGAACTACAGCATGCAGGGCGTGGCCACGCTGGACGAGAAGAAGAAGCAGTCCCGGCTGATCTTCGGCGGGTCCGCCGGCGAGGGCCACATCACCTTCACGGGCGTCCCCCGGAAGGTCTTCGGGGACCGCGTGCACGCCTGGGTGCGCGAGATCGACTGGAGCGGCCAGGTCGGCGACAACTCCGGCCCGAAGCTGCTGACGGAGACGAACCTGGAGGTCGGTGCCGACGGCGAGGTCGCCGTCGACTTCGGCGACGGCACACTGCCGCGGCTGAAGGAGTCGTCGGCGTACGAGATCGTGCTCAGCCCGGCGGGCGAGGCGAAGGGCACCCGGTCCGCGCCGGTGCGCTGGCAGGGTTCGTACGAGGCGGAGGACGCCGCCCACACCGGGTCCGGCTACACCAAAAACGGCCCCGAGGGCTCGACGAGCGACGTGTCGAAGTTCTACACCTCCGGCGGTTACGACGTCGGCGGCCTGCGCACCGGCTCGGACGTCACGCTCGACTTCGCCGTGGACGTGCCCGAGGACGGCACCTACGACCTCAGCGTCTTCGCCAACTCCCTCAACACCTTCGACAAGGTGCGGGAACAGGGCCCCACCAACGTGTTCCTCCGGGTGGACGGCCAGGCGGCCGGCGAGCAGGAGCTGTACCTGCCGCTCGGCTACAAGTGGGTGGTCTGGGACCACACCGACACCGAGGTGCACCTCACCAAGGGCAGGCACACCCTGACGCTCGCCGCGAGGAGCCTCGACGGCGAGCGTGCCACCAAGGGCGACGCCATCGTCGACCGGCTCACGCTGTCCCTGCCGGCCGCGTCGGCGGCCACCGAGGTCCACGAGGGCGAGCTGGCCTGGACGAGCGGCGGGGCCACCCCCGTCTATGACCTGCCCCAGCACACCCCGGCCCCCGCCACCGGGTCCGGAGCGGTCCGGGTCGGGAAGGACCAGACGGCCACGTTCTGGGTCTACTCCCCCGCCGACCGCGAGGCCACCCTCGACGTCGGCACCCTCGGTGCCGCGGACGCCCGGCTGTCCGTGAACGGGCACGACGTCCTGCACGTGACCGGGTCCAGGCACAAGGTGGCCGTCTCCCTCTCGGGCGGCGTCAACAAGGTGACGGTGACCGGTGGTTCCGGCACCACGCTGGTCGACCGGCTCACGGTCACGCCCACCGACGGCACGCTCAGGACGCGTACGTACGAGGCGCGGGACGCCGCGCTCGCCGGCACGGCCACGCTGACCCCGCTGCCGCTGGCGACGGACGGCACGGCGATCACCGGCGTCGGCGGCGACCCGGGCAACGGGAACACGGCGACGTTCTCGGTGACCGCGGACAGGACCGGCCTGTACGCGCTGCGCATCCGCTACTCCAACCCGGAGCAGTCGCAGGCCACGCACTACAACCCGGACCCGCTGGCCCGGCACGCGGACATCAGCGTCGACGGCGGCGAGCCGCTGCGGGTCGGCTTCCCGAACAGCTTCCACGAGGACAACTTCTGGGAGCTGACCGTCCCGGTGCGGCTGCGCAAGGGACAGAACACCGTCACCTTCCGGTCCGAGGAGCTGCCGAACTTCGACGGCACGACCTACGCCTCGGACACCTTCCCGGGAGTGCTTCTCCGCTCCCGCTACGCACCGCTGATCGACCGGATCGTCGTCGCGCCGTACGCGCGAGCAGTGCGATGAGGTGATGCCCGCCGGGGACGCGATCCGCCGGGGCCTTTCGCCCCGCTCCATCGAGCAGGACCGGCCCCGGCGGCCGTTCACCGTGTCACAGGGTCACGGCAGGGGCGGGTAGGCGTTCTGCATGAGCTGCTGGAACTGGGCGGAGAACCAGTGTCCGGCCAGTGGTGCGTTCGGCAGGGCGCCGGTGGGGTTGTTGCCGTTGCGTGCGTTGCCGCCGTAGGTGGGGTCGCACATGCGGTCGAAGCCCTTGCCCTCGTCGTTGGGGACGGCGGTGCTGGAGCCGTCGGACTCGCCCGGCGGCTTGACCCAGACGTAGGCGTCGATGCCGGCGGCCGGGGCCGCGGTGGGCCGCTCACCGAGACCGGCACCGCTCTGGTTGCACCAGTTGCCGACGTGGACGCGCCGGTCGACGCGGCCGCCGTTGACGTAGTCGTCGACGGACGTGAGCGGCCCGGGGCCGGTGGGCCGTGCGGTGCCGCCCCAGCCGTTGCGGGAGGTGTCGATGAGCATGCCCAGGCCCGAGTTGAAACCGGCGGCGACCAGTTTGTCCCGCAGCCCCAGGGCGAAGGACTGCTCGTCCGCGTACTGGTTCCAGTCGACCCACTTCGCCTGGCGCACGGTCTGGCCGTTCACCGTGTCGGTGAGCTTGAAGTTCGGCTCCTTGACGGGGCCGTAGTTGGCGGTGTTGACGATGAAGCCGGTCACGTCGTTCACGCTGGCGCCGTCGGT